>JAPYPO010000276.1 GCA_029937645.1 Candidatus Hydrogenedentota bacterium | reverse complement strand
TTTCTTATCCCAATTTCCCGCGAAGCGGGTTCTGACTCGCAATGACAATTTAAGTTGGCTTCTTTATAAACCAATGCACTAGGTTCACCGGCTCGCGAGTAGGCTCGCCCTTCCGGCAACGCTGCTTGATGGCGAAGCGCCGCCGCGATACAATTCACAGCCCGTGCCCTTATCGGCGCGACCGCGCTACAACTCGAAATTCATTTACCCGAAACTAAGCGAGGCCTCGTGAGTCTAAGCAGCCTGTACCGGCACAAGCCCTTCGTCCTCTCCTTCGAACTGTTCCCGCCCAAGACGGACAACGGCATGAAGTCTCTTGAGCAGAACCTGCCGGAATTGTTGGCGCTAAACCCAGATTTCGTTACCTGTACCTACGGGGCGGGCGGAGGTACGCGAGGCAAGACCTTGGCTACCCTCGAACTTGTCCAGAGCCTTGCCGATGTTCCTGTCGTCTCCCATCTTACCTGCGTGGGTTCAACCGCCGACGACCTGCGGGGCTTCCTTCGCCAAGCGGAAGAGGCCGGTGTCGCCCACATCGTCGCCCTGCGCGGCGATCCGCCTCAAGGCGAAGAAGCCTTCACGGCGCAAGAGGGCGGGTTTAAATATGCCAACGAGTTGGTCGCCCTCATCCGCGGCGAGTTCCCCCAGTTCGGCGTCGCCGTCGCGGGCTACCCTGAGATCCATCCCGAAGCCTCCAGCCCCGCTCAAGACCTGGAAAACCTCAAGCGGAAAGTCGATGCCGGGGCGGATGTGGTGATTACGCAATTGTTCTACGCAAACGACGATTACCTCCGCTTTCGCGACCAATGCGCGGCGGCCGGGATCGATGTCCCCATCGTGCCCGGGATTATGCCGGTCTCGAATTTCAAGCAAATTCAGCGGATCACTTCGCTGTGCGGCGCGGCTTTGCCCTCTTCCTTCATCTCCGATCTGGAACGCGCCGCCGATGACACGGATGCCCAATTCGAGATTGGCGTGCGCTTCGCCACGGAGCAAGTCTCTAACCTTATCAAGGCCGGCGCGCCCGGAATCCACTTTTACGTCCTTAACCAATGCAAAGCCACCAGCAAGGTCATCAAGAACCTCGATATTCCCGCCTAGCCCCGGCACGCCGAGTCAATCTGTACCTTGGGATGGAGCAATGCGCCCCGAGGCCTGATCCGTGATAGAATTACAGAGTCCAAACGGATTTTAGAGGACGGATTTTGGCGGAGCAATCTAAACGAACGCAGAACCGACGACGCCTAAGGTTTACGCTGGCCGCGCTCCTCGCCGTGACCCTCGCATGGACGGTATTCGAACGCTACGTGCTGAGGGTGGACCGCTACCGGCCCCAAATCATCGAGGCGTTGGAAGAGGCGACAGGCCTTCCCGTATCCATCGCCAAGCTCGACTTGTCTGTACTCCCGTGGCCACGCTTTCATATCTACGATGTGTCGGTGGGGGAAACCAATTTCCGTATCGATGTGCCACGCATAACCCTCGATGTCGAGCTTCGAAATCTCTTCAACGGAACGATCCATATCGAGAGAATCGACGTTGTTATGCCCGAAGTGCGTGTTCCCGAGGACTTCGCGGAGCTACAGTCAAAAATCAAACCCCTGCTGGACGCGCTTAGCGCCCCGAAAGGGGAATCTACCTTCGAGCTTTCCGCCATCGACTCGATCAGGTTGACACGGTTTCGCGGATATCGGGGTCCAAGCGAGGATCCCCTGATCGAGGCCGAGGTAGACTTGAACAACGCGCTTGGCGATACCATTTCGCTGCGGCTGCAAACCGAGATTCCAGCCATGGGCAATTCGGCGATGATCGAATTCGAAGCGACGCTAACCCGCGACGGCGAATCCGGGGGGCTGTCTGGGATAGAAGCCACCGGCTCGTTAGAAAATTTCGAATTCGCCTCGCTGTTGTTGCGGGATTCTTCAGACGCCACACTGGATGCAAGTTTCACGGCGAGTGGCACCGATTTCGATTACATAAAGGTCGACGTTGACGGTAACGTCGAATCGCGCTCGACACCCTCGCTTGAGGGCGCCGTCTCCTCTGAAGTCTGGTGGGATCACGGCATACTCACGCTGAACAGCCTCGCCTACGACGCCGAAGGGGGCCGGTTGCGCGCGGATGCGACGCGCCACGCATCGGGCGAGATGGTCGCCAAAATCGCGTCTCTTGTTCTTACGGGGCCGGCGCTTTCGTCGCTGTTGGCCCGGGATGAGATCCGTATCGAAGCGTCTGACAACGCCCGCTTCGAGGCGTCGGACATTCTGGTATCCGTCGGCGAGAATCTACGGCCGCGTTTCGTCGAAGGCCAGGCCAGGTTTCAGGGACTGGACATCCTGACGAAGGACGGTGATCCCATTACGCTCGCTACTCGCGGCACGTTGGAAGCGAAAGACGAGTTTATCCAGGTCACGACGCTCGAAGGCGACGGGTTTGCGCTGCGTGGGTCGCTGCGTCCGGACTGGGATGCCCATGCGGTTTTCGTGGAGGCTGCGGGCGATGTTGACCTATCCAAGGCGCGCCTGGGCGCATTCTTGAAGACCGACGAACTTCAAGAAATCTCCGGCATCGTTTCTCTTGAAGGGCTCGCGGGAACCTTTCCAAGCTCCGAAGTCCTCCCCGAAGACTTTGTTTTGACTGGAACGCTGCGAGAAGGCGCCTTTGCGTTGGCGACCTCCGACCTACAGGAACGGTTCACGAAGGTGTCCGCTACCTTTTCCACGGGCACGGATGGGATCGAGTCGAAGGTCAGCGCGGCCTCGGGACGCCTCGGAGACGTCGCGGTCGAAGGACGCTTTGCATTCGACGAAGGCATGTGGTCCGGCACGATAACCTGCGACGTACCCCGCGTGGCCAGCGAGTTTATTAAGACGGACGAGCAGCGCCGATATGCCCTTCCAGTCTTAGCGCAATATGGCGTATCCCGATTGCGGACATCTTTGTCGCTTCCGCGTGAGGGCGCCGACCGGATAACCCTAAGCGTCCAACGCGAAGGCGAGCCCATGCTGGACGCGCGCCTGGTCCTGGAACGGACAGATTCTGGGTTCACCCCGAATGCCATCGAAGGGAAGGCCCGGGTGGAATTGGATCCACTCAACGAGGCCCTCCCATCCGATGCCCTGCTCCTCGGTCAGGCGACCGTTTCTTTTGAGAAGAAGGCGGGTGAAGAACTATTTCTCGCGCGGGCGGATCTGACGCACAGTTCCGTGCAGGCGGGCGAGCACATCTCTAAACGCGCGGGCGATCCACTCGTTGTGACCCTCACCGGCGGCGGAGATAAAAGCGCATGGCTCGCCAAAGGCGTGACGATAGATGTGCTCGGCGAGCGCGTTGCTTTTGCCTTTGAAGAGAATCGCCTCGTCGCGCCCCAAATCGACCTAGCGCTGACGCGTCTCGTGCGCCTTCTCCCCGACGGGGCCACCGCCAAAGGCCGTATTCATGGCAACGTAGCCCTGTCTCCGTTTGCAGCGGATCTCCAACTGGAGCAGGTCGGATTTTCCATAAACGAGGAGTTGCGCCTTGATTCGCTGAATGGACCCCTCTCCATAAAGGACGGCTACTTGAGGTGCCGCAATCTCACGATTCGTGGCGCACGTTCGGATTGCATCCTCGACGCTGACTTTCGGGGGAGACACTGGCAAGGCGAGCTAGGAGGGGAAACGCTCGACGTGGATGCTGTACTGGTGCTCGTTGGCGCGGCTCAGGCCTTCGGCGACAGTCAGAGAAGTGAAGCGCCAGAGCAGCACCCCTCCGAACCCTTCGAGGGGCAGTTCACCGTGCGCCTGAATAGGGTCTACTACCACGGCGGATACGTTGATAATGTACGCGCGCAGGTCCACGCGGATACGAAGGCTATCCGCGTCACCGGAATCTCATTTCGCCCCGGTTCGGGCAACCTGACCGGCGCCGTCACAATCGGGCAGCTCGATAGCAACGCCAGGAATATCGTCGCCGACTTTCAACTGGACACGGTTGACTTGCGGATTATCGATGACATGCTTCTTGAGGAACCAAGGGGGATTCGTGGGACTGTGAGCGGATCCATCAATCTCGACGGGCCCTCTGGAACAGGACGTGAATTCCTTGCGGGGGTCAATGGCACAATCCAACTGGATGCGCGCGATGGCTCGATGGGTAAGATGGGGGCGGCGGGAGCAGTCGTAAAAATGTTGAAAACGACCGAGATATTCGCCCTGAAGATCCCCTCGTTCAAGGAGAAAGGTTTGACCTACGACACCGCTTCGATTAAGCTCCGCATGGAAAACGGCGTAATGAGCCTTCACGAAACCACGCTTAACAGCACGGCCTACTCGATGCAAGCCAGCGGGTCAGTCAATTTCGCCAAGGACTCGATGAATGTGGCCGTGTTGGCACGCGTTCTCGAGAGCGTCAGTTCGCTCGTAAGTCGAATACCCGGCTTACGCGACGTAGTCACTGCGGGCACGGACCTCGCCGCGGTGCGGGTGAACGTATCGGGTTCGCCCTATGAACCCCAAGTGGCAGTCGTTGGCGGCGCCTCCACCGTTAAGCCAGTCAAGAAAATGAAGAAAACGATTCGACGCCTGATCCCGTAGCGCGTTACGCGAAACGTGATCTCAAGGCACAGGATCTCAAGAAACAAGATCTCAAGATACAAGGAGAAACCGGTACGATGAGCCAACCGCCGCAAGCCGGCCCGCCGCGCGTTCAAATCCAGACGCAATCTGGATGCAACGCCCGTTGCGTGTTCTGTCCGAACGAGGCCGTGCTGAAATCCGACCTATCTCAAGGCCGGATGCCGCCGGAGCAATTTCAGCGGATGATCGATGAGTTGGCCCTGGTCGCGCCGCGCCGCGTAAGCCTGTACTTGCAGAACGAACCGCTGCTCGATAAGCGGCTGCCGGAATTTACGGCCTACATCGCCGAGCGCATTCCGAAGACGAGTACGCTCGTGACCAGCAACGGCACCTACCTGAGCGAGGAAGTCGGCGCGAAACTTATCGACGCAGGATTGAAACGCCTCAAGGTGAGCATTCAGTCTCTGCGCCGCGAAGTGAATATGGAGATCATGGGCAAAGTCTGCGATAGCGACAAGATCGTTGCGAACGTATTGGCCATGAAAAAAGTTATGAAGGAAAAGCGGGCGAAGCATTTCGATTTGCGCGTCTCAACCGTCGTAACCACCATGAACGAGGACGAGATCGGCGAAATGCGCAAGTTCTGGAAAAGCCACGGCGTCCGGCTCGTGACGTCGGCCTTGGAGAACCGAGGCGGCAATATCGAAGGCGCGCTCGACATGAACCCCGGCGAAATGGCCGTTCGCAAAGATTGCATTCGGCCCTCGCGCGAAATGTGCGTCCTCTACAACGGCGATGCCGTCCTGTGCTGCGTCGATTGGCACCGAGTCGAAGTAGCCGGAAACGTATTCGAGAGTGGCGTCCGCGATGTGTGGAACGGGCAGCGGCTCGGGGAAATTCGCCGGGCCCTGAAAGCTGGCGATACGCAGGCCATGCCCGAGATTTGTGTGAATTGCACCGAAAGCGCCTGTCCAAGCAACCATCGCCGCGGCCTCAAGGATCTATTCAAGAGGGCTTTGGCCGGCGTGTAAGATCCATCCGCCAATTGAAACATTCCAAGCCTTCGATGGTACATTCTAGCCCGGATTTCCCATTTGGAAGAGTCATCTTGAGATCCGCCGGCATCGTTTAA
>JAPYPO010000275.1 GCA_029937645.1 Candidatus Hydrogenedentota bacterium | reverse complement strand
GATGGAGAGCTCGTATTTGAGGACGGAGGCCTTGGCGCAACCGTGAAAGGCCTCTCCGTCAATGATTTTACGGTGGAGTTGAAGGAGGGCCTGCTCCCGATTCAAATTGCCTCGTACAGCAAGGGTGGGGCCTATCGTATGCATATGGAGTGGTCCGGCCCGGGCATTGAAAAGAGGATTCTCGCCGTTCGCCATGGAATTGACGGCTATCAGCGGTCGCTGGAGCGAGTGTTTAATGATCACGGCGAAGCGGTGTTGGGCCCCCGCAAGGCGGCTGCCTTCAAACGGCTTAGGTCGATCAGGCAGCAGGCATCGGGGCCGAAGCGCGAATCAGAAAAGAAGGCGGCCGTGATTTCTGAGAAAGGATCCGAACCGCCGGAGACCCATATCCTTCTCCGAGGCAATCCCAATAGCCAAGGGAAGATCGTGAAGCCCGGATTTCCTGAGATTTTTCGAACTCCTGATCCCGTGTTGCCCTCTCCGTATCAAAATGATAGTTCCTCTGGCCGCCGCCGAATCCTTGCAGAATGGATTGCCAGCCCCTCCAATCCGCTGACGGCCCGCGTGATGGCCAATCGAATATGGCAATTTCATTTTGGCCGCGGCATCGTCCGTTCGAGCAACAACTTCGGCGCAAAAGGCGACCGGCCTACGCATCCGGAATTGTTGGATTGGCTCGCCGCCGAGTTTGTCGAGGGGGGATGGAGCATGAAGCGATTGCACAAGACGATCCTCATGTCTAATACGTATCGCATGTCTTCTCGATCCATTCCAGATAACTTAGCGGCAGACCCCACCAATAATCTGTTTTGGCGATTCGACATGCGCCGTTTAACGGCTGAAGAGTTGCGTGACTCGCTTCTCCAGGCGGCCGGAAATCTGAACACGGCCATGTTCGGGCCCGGAATCTATCCGGTGATGCCACCGGAGGCAGCGGCCACGTCTTCCACGGGCCTGGGGAAATGGGGAACCTCTTCCGCTGAGGAGGCTGCTCGCCGTTCGGTTTACGTCCACACAAAACGATCGCTTCGCCTGCCCATTTTGACCAGCTTTGACGCCCCCGAAGGCGACACCAGTTGTCCCGTACGATTCAGCACCACGCAACCCACGCAAGCCTTGGGGATGCTCAATAGCGCCTTCGTTAATGAACAGGCACAAATCCTCGCCAGCCGTGTTTTAGATGAAGTGGGGGAAGATTCCCGGTCCCGAGTGCGGCGTGCTATCGAGATTGTGGTAAGCCGTGTCGCCCGTGATGAGGAAGTCGAAGAGGGGCTTCGGTTTATAGAAGGCGTGCAATCAGCAGCCGGCCTTTCGGATGACAAGGCCTTTGAACGGTTTTGTCTGTTGGCCCTGAATTTGAACGAATTTATCTACTTAGATTAGCCTATAGACCACCGTAGGAATTACTGCAATGGCAAGCCAAGTTAACCGCACACCTCAAAATCATTTCTGCGGCAGAACAAGGCGCGAGTTCTTGCGTGCCGTGGGTGGGGGATTCACGAGCCTCGCACTCACCGGCCTTCTCGCCAAGGACGGATTCCTGTCCTCTCAAGCCTTTGCGGCCGACGGTCGTACTCCCTTCGAAAATCCCTTGGCCCCGAAGGTGCCCATGCTCCTCCCAAAGGCCAAGCGCGTGATATTCTTGTTCATGTATGGCGGGCCGAGTCACGTCGATACCTTTGACTACAAACCCGAGCTTATTAAGTACGATGGGCAAACGATCAAGATCAATACAGTTGGCCGTAGCGGTAGCAAAAACGAAGGCCGCATTATTGGCCCCAAATGGGACTTCAAGCAGCATGGTCAATCGGGGCAATGGGTCTCGACGTTGTTTCCCCATTTGTCCACCTGCGTAGACGATATCGCGTTCATCAAATCGATGACTGCGGACTCGCCGATTCATGGCTCCGCGATGCTCATGATGAATTCAGGCCGTATCCTCGGGGGGCAGCCCTCGCTGGGGTCCTGGGTCAACTATGGCCTCGGTTCAGTCAACGAGAACCTCCCCGGTTATGTCGTCATGCTGGACAAAACCGGCGGCCCAATCAGTGGCGCACAAAACTGGACTAGCGGATACATTCCCGCCAGTTACCAAGCGACTATCCTGCGCTCTCAAGGCACGCCCATCATGGACTTGAAGCCTTATGGCGATATGACCCAAGCCGAGCAGCGGCGTCTCCTCGACCACCTCAAGCATTTCAATGAGGGGCATTTTTCTGAGCGCGCGGACAACAGCAATTTGGCGGCGCGCATTGCAAGTTATGAGCTGGCCTACCGGATGCAGGCAACGGCTCCGGAGGCGGTGGATGTAGACAGCGAGCCCGAACATGTAAAAAGCCTGTATGGCATGGACGAAGAGCGCACCGAAGACTTCGGGCGGAAATGCCTGTTGGCCCGCCGATTGGCCGAACGTGGCGTCCGCTTTATTCAAGTGTATTCTGGTGGCGCTCACAACGACGCGAATTGGGACGCGCACGGTGACCTGGAGTTTAACCACAACTTCCATGCGGGCAATACGGACAAGCCCATCGCGGGCTTACTGAAAGATCTCAAACAACGCGGATTGCTCGATGAGACACTCGTGATTTGGGGTGGAGAATTTGGCAGGCAGCCCGTCGCTGAATACAGGCAGGGCACCGGACGCGATCACAATTCTGCCGGATTTACCATGTGGATGGCTGGCGGCGGCATCAAGGGCGGCCTCAGCGTAGGTGCCACCGATGAACTCGGCGGTACCGCCATTAAAAATCCCTACCATGTGAAGCATCTTCACGCGACGATTCTTCAACTCATGGGCCTCGACCCCAACAATCTCTCCTATTTCTATAACGGTTTGGACCAAAAACTGGTCGGCGTCGAATCCGTCAAACCTATTCACTCGATCATGACCTAACAGCCATGCGGATCTGACTTCCCTGACCTCAAGCAAGAACATTTGTATCTGGAGATCGTCTTGATTTTGGAAGTATTTGTGAGAAAAAGTTCGCGCATTGTGTTGTTTTCGCTGGCGGCTTTCGTTTTTGGATTTGGAACGACGGCGTATAGCCAGTCCGAGCGCCTGGAATTCAATCGAGACATTCGGCCGCTCTTCTCGAATGTCTGTTTCAAGTGTCATGGACCTGACGCGGATGCCCGCAAAGCAGACTTACGGCTGGATCTGGAGGAGTCTGCGTTTGAAGAGCGGGAGGGCGGCCGGGCGATTGTGCCCGGAGATCCCGCTGCCAGCTTGGTGGTACAGCTCATCACGCACAGCGACCCCAAGCACAGCATGCCTCCACCGGACGAGCCCCTCTGGCTGAGCCGACAGGATATCGATAAAATCATCCGCTGGATAGAAGAAGGCGCGGAATATGAGCAGCATTGGGCGTATACGCCGGTCACGCGCCCCCCGCTTCCCGAGGTGAAACAAACAGATTGGATTCAAAACCCGATTGATCGCTTCGTACTGAGCCAGATGGAAGCCGCAGGACTCCAGCCGTGTCCAGAGGCGGACCGTGTAACACTCGCGCGGCGGATGTTTGTTGACCTGACGGGCCTCCCAGCAGAGCCCGAGGACGTACAGGCCCTCAAGCACGAAGGGTACGAATCCATCGTGGATCGCTTGCTGGCCTCTCCCCACTACGGCGAGCGGATGGCGGTCAGTTGGCTCGATCTCGTGCGCTACGCAGATACGACCGGCTACCACAGCGATGAAACGCGAAACATGTCGCCGTATCGAGACTATGTAATCAATGCATTTAACGACAATAAGCCCTTCGACACATTCACAACCGAACAACTGGCTGGGGATCTGATTGATAACGCGACCGAAGAGTCGTTGATCGCGTCCGGGTACAACCGGCTCAACCAGGTAACCGCTGAGGGCGGTGCACAGGCCAAGGAGTATCTGGCGATGTATGCCGCCGACCGCGTGCGTACCACGGGTTCAGTGTGGCTTGGCGCAACGATGCTGTGCGCGCAGTGCCATGACCACAAGTATGATCCTATTTCCACGAAGGATTTTTACAGCTTCGCCGCGTTTTTCGCGGACATTAAAGAGAAAGGCGTCTATAAAGGCAGAGGACGCGAGAAATGGGGCGAGCATATCGTTCTGGCTACGGAGGATGAGTTGACGCATGAAGGTGAGTTGCGCGACGAGATTCTCGAACTTAATAAAGGACTTGAGCTGTCGGACGAAGCGCTGACGGAAGAGCGGAATGCCTGGATTGCACGAAAACGTGCCGAGTTGGCGGTCGATGACTTCCAGGGCTGGGAGCCCGTGCTGCCCGCTGCAGTTCGTTCCGAGCATGGGTCGACGCTGGAGCTGCTGCCGGATTTATCGGTGCTGTCGACGGGGGAGACTCCCGATCAAGACACTTACACCGTTGAATTCGAGACGAATCTAACAGGAATTACCGGGCTTCGTCTCGAAGCGTTAAGCCACGACAGTTTTCCAACGGGACTAACACGGGGGAAGTTCTTCTTTGAGATCGGCGAATTGGAAGTGTTCCTCGGAAATCAAGACGAAGGGGGGCTTGATTCGGTCGAACTATCAAGGGCTAGCAACGCCAAAGGCGCAACGGTCAAGGATGCCAACGGCGCGATCGATGGTGACCTGACGACGGGTTGGTGGGTACGCGCTGGTGAGCAGGGTGCGGAGAAGGAGGTGATCGCCGTCGAATTCGCGAAGCCGCTGGAGGGTGGTCCCGGAACGCATTTGACTGTGCGCGTGCGTGAAGAGAAGGCGGCTGGGTGGCTCATCGGGCGTTTTCGTTTGTCACTGACCACGCAGCCGGACGTTTCCCCGGATAGGGAAATAGGCATTTCCGAAATCGCCCTGCGTGCGCTGAAGAAGGAGAGGGAGACCTGGAGCGATACGGAGGTGGCTCAACTCAAAGCCTATTATCGACTGGCCTCTCCGAAGCTTAATGTTCTTCGAGAATCGCTTGCGGTGAAGAACGCCGAGCTGAGGGCGCATATGAGGGCGTATGCTTCGACGCTCATCTCGAAGCCGGTGCCACCGCGCACAATGCGGATACTGCCCCGGGGCAATTGGATGGATGAGTCGGGCGAAGTGGTATTGCCTGCGGTGCCAGAGTTTCTGGGCGCGACAAAGCATCGCGGCGAGCGCGCCACCCGCGAGGATCTCGCTGCCTGGCTCGTCTCGCGTGAAAACCCGCTGACCGCGCGCGTCTTTGTGAATCGCCTGTGGAAAGAATATTTCGGCGCGGGACTTTCGAGAGTGTTGGAAGACATGGGCGCGCAGGGTGAACCGCCCACGCATCCGAAATTGCTGGATTGGCTCGCGGTCGAATTCATGGAGAGTGGGTGGGACGTCAAGCATCTGGTTCGCTTGATTACCACCTCGGCAACCTACCGGCAAAGCTCCACCGCCTCGGAGCCGCTGCGCGAATTGGATCCGTTTAACCGACTGTTGGCACGCCAGACACCCGTTCGCTACGGCGCCGAGGCGATTCGCGATACCGCACTCGTGGTGAGTGGCCTTCTCGTGCCCGATATCGGTGGACGCAGCGTACGGCCTTATCAGCCGGCTGGATACTACGCGCACCTGAACTATCCCAAACGCACCTACGAAGCCGAAACGGACAAGCAGCTGTATCGCCGCAGCGTGTACACGCACTGGCAGAGAACCTTCCTGCACCCGTCCATGTTAGCCTTCGATGCGCCGTCGCGCGAGGAGTGTACGGC
>JAPYPO010000274.1 GCA_029937645.1 Candidatus Hydrogenedentota bacterium | reverse complement strand
CTGAATAATCTATCCGATACAAATAAAGTCGTCGTCGGACAGCGTTTGAAAGTTCCCGTCAAGTAAGGGAGGGTCGAGACGCCAGGCAGTTCTCGATTCGCAAAAGCCGCGCACGTTTCGCAAAAGCCTACGCCTGAAAAAACTTACGGGCGCTGTCAGACATCCTCGCCTCCCCCAACGCGGCGATTCCTGTGTAAACCGCCATCGAAAGAAAAATCGCCGGAAACACTTGATGGATCCCCTGGAGTGAAACAACGACTCCACCGAGAGGCTTCCACAGGACAAGGCAGGTCAGCCCCACGATGAAAGAACCGATCACCGCCGCGCCGTTTCCACGCCTCCAGTAGATGCCCAGCAGGATCGGCGGGAGGAAACACGCGCCGTAGAGGCTGCCGGAAAACGAGGTCATGGCAACGATGCCGCCGGGCGGGTTGAGCGCGAGGACGGCGGTCACAATGGCGAAGACGGCGACGAGTACCCGCGTCTGCATCAATTCACCCGACTCGGTTCTCGGCGGCCGGACGAGTCCGACCAGATCGCGCTGGCAGGTGCAGGCCATGACCAGCAGCACACTGTCCAGCGAAGACATGGCCGCAGAAATAATCGCGATGAACAGAAACGCGGTCACCCAGGTCGAGAATACCTCTCCGCTACTCAGGAGCAACGGGACCACTTGGTCGGTGTCCTCGACGGGGCCGTCGAGGATGAGGTGGGCGTAGAGGCCAATGGGAACGAGTAGGGAAAACACGATGGCGAAGCTGGCGGTGGAGACGGCGATGCCCTTCAGAATTTCGCGCCGGTCCTTGAGGGCGAAAAAGCGCGAAAGTTGGCGCGGGTCAACGAGGAATTTTATCGTCGTTGCGAACGTGATTCCGATGACCACCGAGAGGGGTTTGGCGGTGTCCCAGTCGAACAAATTCGCTGTTTCCGAGGCCCCGCGCAATTCGCCCAGCGCGCCGATTCCTCCGGCGGCCTTGGTTACGCCCATAAACATGAAGCACGCAGCAATGAGCATGATCACGCCCTGGACCACATCGGTCTTGACGACGGAATGGAAGCCTCCGATGGAGGTGTAAGCCATGACAATAATCAACACCATGAAGATAGCGCCGGCGTAGGGAATGTCGAGGATGGCTTCGAGCAGGTTGCCAATTCCCTTAAAGACAGCCGTCATGTACAGCAAACTGGAAAAGATGACGAGCATTGACGCCAGCACGCGCGCGGGCGCACTGGCGAATCGGTATCCAATGAAATCGGGAATGGTGACGGAGTCCATCGATTCGGTAAGCGTTCGCAACCGCGGCGCTACGACGGCCCAGGCAAGCGCGCTCAAGCAGACCGCGAAGGGAATGATGAGCAACCACGCGATTCCATATTCGTAGGCCTTGCCCGAAAACCCGAGATAGGTATTCGTGCTCGCGTAGGTGGCGAAGAAGGAAATGCCAATAGCGATACCGCCCATGGAACGGCCACCCACATAGTAATCGGTAGCGTCTTTCGTTTTTCGTTTTCCCGACCACGCGTGGTACATCATGAGGGCTGTGTACCCGGCGAGAAGAATCAGCACGAGCGCGTGTTCGCGAATCCAGGGCACGCTCTACGACGCCTCGCCATCGGCTGCAAACAGCGCGGAAATGTCAGGCTTGGTCACCTTCCCCATCGCGTTACGCGGGAGCGCATCGAGATACAGAAATTTCGTGGGCGACTTATACGGCGCGAGCCGTTCCTTGCACCAGCCCCGCAGCGCGGCAGATTCGAGCGCGGCGCTGTCCTTCAAGACGAGCGCAGCCGAGACGACCTCCCCCCACTCCTCGTCGGGCATTCCAACCACGGCGCACTCCGCGATGGCTTCATGGTTCCGCAATACTTCTTCGATTTCGAGCGCGGAAACTTTGTAACCGCCTGTCTTGATAATATCGACGCTGTTGCGCCCGAGAATTCGATAGATGTCGTTCTTCGCGATCGCGATATCGCCCGATTTGAACCAGCCATCAACGAAAGACTCTTCGGTGACCTCAGGGCGCTTCCAGTATTCGTTGAAGACGGATGGGCCCTTTATCTGAATTTCGCCATCCGCGCCTTCGACGACGCTGTTGCCGCCCTCACCGACCAGCCGAATACTGACGCCCGGCAGGGGCGCGCCCACATGCCCAGCCAGCCGCTCTCCCTTCAAGGGATTCGACAAGGCCATGCCGATTTCGGTCATGCCATAGCGCTCCAACAGGCGGTGGCCACTGATAGTCTCCCACCGCTCAAGCATCGGAACGGGTAAGGCCGCTGAGCCCGATACCATGAGTCGAAATTTCTTACAGGCCTCCGACCATTCTCGCTGCGTCTCGGGGGAAGCGGCCTCCCACGCGGCGGCGAGCTTCGCGTAGATAGTCGGGACGGCCATGAAAAGCGTGAGGTTGGTCTCGACGAATCGCTTCCAGACCGTTTCCGCGTCGAAGCGGGGAATCATGTCGCACACGGCGCCGCTCCAGAGGGCGCAACCGCACACGTTGATAATTCCATGGATGTGATGGAGCGGAAGCATCTGTAGGATGTGGTCGTCAGCCTGCCAGCCCCACGCGTCGACCAACGTAGCGATCTGCGCCTCGATATTCGCGTGCGTTGTCACGACGCCCTTGGGCTTGCCGGTCGTGCCGCTCGTGTAGAGGATCATCGCCCGCCGCGCACCTCCCACCTCGGGCAGCGCCCGATCGGCATCGGCTTGTTCAATGGCCTCTGTCGTCACGACGCGAATGCCCATCTCCTCCGCAATAGGGTAAAGAAATTCCGCATACTCCGCGTGCGCGATCACGACGCCGACCTCTGCATCCGCGAGCACATACTCCAATTCCGGTCGGGGATGCGTCGTGCACAGGGGCACGGCGATGCCGCCCGCCCGCCAGACGCCCCACTGCGTCCGAACGTAGTCATATCCCGACGGGAAGAGAATAGCCACGCGCACTTCATCAAGATCCTTCACACCGTCCAGCAGCGCGGCAGCGACCTTTGCCGAATCCGTAAGCAGCGCCGCATAGGTGAAGGACTTGCCTTCGGAGAGAATGGCCGTGTGCTCGCCGTGTTGCGCCGCGCGTGTAATCAGGGGAATGCTGGACATGGATCGAGTAACTTCCTTTCGCGCCGGAGCGCGCTTGTATCCTTTGACAACGTGTGAATTACTACCACGCTAGAATTAAAACCGAAAGTGGTTAAGAGTATTGACGAACATTCCTTGCATTCGCAAGGCGACTAAGCAAAAAGAAGATAGTCCCGAATGACGCTAACTTTTTTACCCGTCGACCTGGAGCAACCTCACGAATTCACCCAGGTTCGCCGAGAAACAGCCAGTAAAAGGTCGCCACCACGCTCGTGATTACGATAGCAGAAACGGCAACGATCCTGCCCCAGGGTTGACTGCCCGCGTCCCCCACGGCAGGTCCAAATTCAGCGGTCCCTATCGCTGGGTCACCGAAAACGACAGGATCTTCCAGGCTTACTTCCACGGCGCCGCCACCCAGTTCGCCGATAATTTGGGCCTTAAGATTGCGGGCCTTGGTCAGTTGAAACAGCTCGATCATTTCGTCGCACAGCGTCAGCGCTTCGTCCATCCGAGTCAGATTCATCAGGCATATTGCGCGGGGGTACATAATGTTTTGTTCCTTGGGATACAGCGCGTCCAGCTTCTCCAGCCGCACCAGCGAACCGGCGTAGTCCCCCTGGAGGAAGAGAGTGTCCGCGCCCTGAAACAGGTCTTGTGCTTCCTGTGAATCCATCAGTTTCTTTGTCCGTTACGTTTTCTAACCCATCGCTCCGAATACCCAAGGGAGGGCGGGCGTCTCGCCCGCTCCCAATGGCGGGCAAGATGCCCGCCCTCCCTTTATTATCGAGTCTATTGATTAGACCAACAGGCCTGCTAGTGGTTACGAAACCGAATTGTCCACAGTGGGATCGACTCGAGACCAACTATCGCGCAGAAGCCGGTACGCTTCATCCAGCTCTTTGGCATTGATGACCAACGGCGGACTGACGCGAAGGACATTCCCTGCGAGAGGCCCGATAAAGTGAACGCCCTTTTTCCCGTTGCCAAGGTAGGCCTCAAGAACACATTGATTCGCCACGGCGCCGTTCGTCACTTCGATGCCATACACCATCCCCTCGCCGCGCACAGCTTTGATAAATGCGAAATGGCTCTTCAACGCATCCAGCATGGATCGTAATTCCACGGCGCGGGCCTTGGCCTGTCGTACGATGGCCTCGCTCTTGAAGATTTCGAGCGCCGCCAGCACCGCCGCGCAGGCCCTCGGATTGCCGCTGAAGGTGTCCGAAGCGTCGCCCGGTTCCAGCGCATCCAGGATATCGGCCCGGCCCGCGACCGCCGCGACGGGCTCGCCATTGCCCAGGCCCTTGCCTAGCGCCACGAGGTCGGGCGTGACGCCGTAGGTCTCGTAGGCGTACATGTTTCCCGTCCGGCCATGGCACGATTGTATCTCGTCAAAGATAAACGGAATGCCGTGCTTGTTGCACCACGTCTGAATCATCTGGTGGTACCACTTCGGGGGATGGTACGAACCCGCCGCGCCCAGGTACGGCTCGGTGATGAACAAGGCGATGTCCCCCGGGTGGTCCGCCGCGAGCCTATCCAACTTCTTTCGATAGTTCGCCCGTGGTTCCACATCGGCCTGTGGAAACGATAGCCAACGCACGTTCGGATTGTCGCTCGCATTGCCACTCACGTCGCCCGCCAAGCCCTTCTTGCCGTGAAACCCGCCTCGCGTGGCAACGATGATGTGCCGGTCGGGCTGAAAGCGCAGCGCCGCCATCATGGCCTTGTGGATGCCGTCCGCGCCCGTCGCGGCCCAGAGCACTTTCTCGGCCTTGGGATTTCCTTTCATGGACCGGAGCAATGCGTCCATGGCCTGAACTTCCAATTCCGTGCCAAGCCCATAGGCATTGCGGGGGAACCCCTTCAGCAATTCACGGCAACGCCGCTCGAAGGCCGTATGGCCATGGCCAAGGTTGGCCACGCAATGGCCCGACGCAAAATCCGTCAACTTGCGGCCATCGACAGTCCAAAGCGCAGAACCTTTTGCCCTGGCAATTACCGGAAGCGTAGACGAAGGCGCGCGCGAACGCTCTACGCCCTTCGATGCCGCACGGCGGCGAATCGCGTTGCCGTGACGCTCTCCTCGATGTTGAATCACGCGGGTTCCTTTCTTCCAGGCCAATCTCATGTCGAGTTTCAACCGCACGCAAAGCCAAACGCTAAATGTAATACATATCTACCGGCTTCGAGCCATCGAGAATGGATCGGATTGTGACACCTTTGAGCACTGCCTCGATTCCCACCGACACCGCCGCCCAAATCGGGGCGAGGGCTTCATCTGGATTATCGCTAACGGGCAACGGATCCAGCAGGGGCCCGTCCACTGCCGCCATCACATCGTATAGGGTGATGGTGTCGGCTGCCCGGGCCAGCAGGTATCCCCCTTGCGCCCCGCGGACGCTGCGCACCACATTCGCCCGTTTGAGTTGGAGAAGGATGTGGACGAGGTATTTTTCCGGGATGCCCCGGGCCTCGGCAATGGAGGTTGCGGTTCTGGGTGCGTTCTTGTGCTCATGCCCGGCCAGTTCGACCGCAGCCCGGCAGGCATATTCGCATCGCGCGGAAATATTCATGAAACTCCTCAATCTTGACTGATTGGGTATT
>JAPYPO010000809.1 GCA_029937645.1 Candidatus Hydrogenedentota bacterium | reverse complement strand
TCAATCTCATTGGCTCCGGTCGCCGACGGGTCCATATGGGTAATCTCGGCTAAAAGCATTGCTCGAAGTATGTTTTAGAATAACTGGCATAGCCTTCGTGCGTCGGAAATTTAAGGCCGGGATACTTCTGGAATTCGACGTGGCCGTCCAAGTAGAGGACGTTCGAGCCGCCGGGAATGTGGCTGAATTCCGCGACATTCACGCTGATGAAATCAAACATGAGGACAAGATCCGATTGCGCCATCGCCGTCGCAGCGGGATTGTCAACATCTGCGATCATGAAGCGCTCGATACCTTCGCGCATTCGATGAATGATGAAGCCGCCAGCGTTCCCATCTGGACCATATGTGCCTGCCAGATCGAGGTCCTGATCCAAAATCACTTGGTAATCCACAGACGGGGTGGTTGGCGGGTACCCGATTGTTCGTTGTACGGCCCAGAACTTCATGCCTGCCTGCGCCTCAATTTGGCTCGGCACAGTGACGCCCTCAAAGCAGTCAAAAGCGCCACCATCAGTATACGTAGATAATGGATCGGACATATCAGCTCTATCGAGCGCAAAACCTAAGTAATGATAGGAAGATAAGGCGTTGAGCGGATCCTTTGGGTATGTTAACCATGCTTCTTTCTCAATACCAAGCGCCGCTCTCGAATCATCATCGCAAACCACTGTGGTGATATCTGTGCCGAGATCGTTCTGTCTATCCGTCTCTCTATCATTGGAATCCGAGGGGCAGATGGCGAGATTGACATCGTTCCAGTACTCGGGATATACGGAACTGGTCAACGGGAACCTGTCCGAGCCCCGCATCACTGGACCGGAGGGGGCGAGACTCGGCTCCGGAGCCGTACAGTCAAAAGCCTGATGCATGCTGAATCGGGCCTCAATGGGATACTTTGAGTCAGCAGATTCGTTGGCATACATCTTTAAGATGATGCCCCATTGCTTGAGGTTGTTGGCGCAACTCGCGCGGCGCGCGGCTTCCCGAGCCCGGGCTAAGGCGGGCAACAAGATTGCAGCCAATATTCCGATAATGGCTATCACAACCAATAATTCAATCAGAGTAAATCCTGCGCGTTTCATAATGGTGTCTCCTTATTAAGGTTCTCTATTAAGGTTCTCTTTAAATATCTTTCTTTGACAGTCACTGAATTAAGGTCCAACTTTTAATGTCGTGCAACCTGTCCCAATGCCACCTCCTATCGCATTTTGGGTGTTAGCGTTCTGCGGTCACTGTA
>JAPYPO010000808.1 GCA_029937645.1 Candidatus Hydrogenedentota bacterium | reverse complement strand
ATATTCACCGGGGTCATTTCGAGCAGTTCGTCCATCGAATACCCAAGATTCTCGCGCGCGCCCCGACTCACCTCCAAGTAGCGTAACGTCTCGGCGTCGATCACGTAGATTTCTTCCCACAAATTCTCGAGAATTCGGCCTAAACGCGTTTCGAGTTCCCGCTGCTTTTGCTGCTGGGTAATATCTTGCAAAGTGCCGATGCCGCGCAGTGGCTTACCATCGGCATCGTGAATAATCTCACGCATTCCTCGAAGAACCCGCAATTCTTCATCCGGGCGAATAATCCGAAAAATTATTTCGTTCACCCCGTCGCCAACATCCACGTTTGTCTGCCTGGCTATCAACCGTTCCAGGTCACCTGGGTGAACTAGGGCAAGTGTCGTATCCCAGCCGGCGGGCACCGAATGGGGCTCGTGGCCAAGGATGCGATACATTTCGTCGGACCACGTTGCGGCGCCGCTATCGATATCCCAGTTGTAGTTTCCGATGGATCCGATTCGTTGGGCTTCTTCGAGGCTGGCTTCCTTTTCCTTGAGCGCCACCGTGGCCCGCATCCTTAGAATTTCCGCGGCGGCCCGCGCAGCGAATACGGAAACAATTTTTTCCACATGGTCGACATTTTCGATGGGTTCGTCATGAAGCACACACAGGTGCCCGAAAACGGCACCGTCTGGATCCTTTAGTGCCACGCCGATAAAACTGTCGGCATGGAGTTCGGAGAGCAGTTCGTCATTGGGGAATCGGTTCTGCAAGCCTGATGGAACGACGCACCTGCTTTCGTCGAAAACGCACGCGCAGGGGGTATCGAACAAATCCCTATTTAGGGGTCCGGCTACATGATCGGCCATCCAGATTGCGAGAATGTTCGCGGACTTCCCATCGGTGCCGACCTTTTCCGCAACCGCCGCGTATCGAAGGTGGAGGCTCGTCGCCAAGTGTTGAACCATGGCCGGGAAGAACTCGGCGCCTGTCGTGGATGCGGTGCCTTCGACGATGCTCTGGAGCGCATCTTGGGCGTTGCGTCGGTCCGTGACATCGACCGTAAAACTCCCGACGCCAGTGCCCAAGGGAAAGGCTTGTATCTCTACAATTCGTCCGTTCCATTCAGGGTAGGGACCCAACTCGCCAAAGTTGTGCGCTTTTCCTGTTCGGATGACCTCTTTGTAAATCTCGTACCGACCGCTCGTCAATGCCATGGGCACGACGTCAGCCAGATTGCGTCCGATTATTTCCTCTCGGG
>JAPYPO010000273.1 GCA_029937645.1 Candidatus Hydrogenedentota bacterium | reverse complement strand
TAAACGATGTCTGCGGATCTAAAGATGACTTTTCTAAATGGGAAATCCGGGCTTATCCCAATATTCCTGCGAAGCGGGTTCTGACTCGTAAGAACATGCGAGGGGCGAGGGGCTCCGTCCACGACCGACGCGGTCTACCCCAACAGGCGCGCGCTGGCCTTTGATTTCCTATACCTCCGCCGCTCTATTCCGTAGTACGCGCGGAGGAGATCTTCTTCGAGACCTATGGCCTCGCGAGCCTCGGCGAGGGTCTTATCCATGAGAGCGTCGAAATCGATTTCGTCGAGGGGTTCGCAATCTGAAATGAAACCGAGCTTGGCGGCGTCGCGAAAGATGTGAAGGGCGTCCTTCCCGAATTTGTAGACTTTGGGGTAAAGGTACTGGCTGGCGAAGGCGAAGAGTTCCTCTTCGGTCGTGCTGACTTTGTTCGTGCTGCCCATGGTGAAGCCGATGGTGAAGGCTTCGTCGCTCGTGAGGAGGCCCCGTCCTAATAGGATGTGGATGAGGTCGTGGGTTCTCAGGTTCACCGCGCCGTGGAATATGTCGAAGCCGGGAATGTCATACTTCGGATTTTCCACGAGTTGGACCATGAGCGGGACGTCTTCCTGCCGGGCCCCGAGGGCCGAGAGGCTTTCGTAGGCTTCGCCCAGGACAACGTCACTTTCGGAGACGGGGATGTGCCAGTCTTTCCAGTTCGATGTGGTCGGGACTCCCATCGCACCCTCCTTCCGCATTGTGGTTGGCGATCCGGCATAGGTATCGCCTTCTCGGGAGCATACCATTTTGTGCGAGGAAGGGTGGAGAGCGGCGGGCACGCGTGAATATTTAAGGTGGCTTGAGGGTACTATCGGTTGAGGCGGGACGAAAAGCCAGGACGAAAAGCCAGGACAAAAAGTAGCCCCGACGATTTGGCGGCCCCCTGCTTATTCTTACACCGGATCATGGGCCTTGCAATCTGGGGAATATCGGCGTAGGTTTGATTCTGTCTGTCGGAGACTTGACTATCACACGGCGGGAGCTGTGTAACGGGAGGAACGCGACTATGAGAACTTTACGAATTTCTTCAGCACTCGTCGGGGTGGGCTTGGCGGTCCTATTTACGATGCCGGTCGGTCACGCCCAGGAGTCCTTCAAGGCGAGTGTCGGGGCGGTTTCGGTGGGCGCCGTGCAGGGCACGTCTCCGTTGCAGGTGCCCTTTATTACGTGGGGCGGCGACATGGCAACGTTCTATGCCAACGGCGGCCTCGCCACGAAGCCGGGCACCCTCTTCGCGAAGCAGGGCCTAAACCTGAATCTCAAGCCGGGCGACGACTTTGTCCAGCAGGTTCGCGATTACATGTCGGGGAAATCCCCCTTTCTGCGCGGGACCTTCCGCATGATGGGCATGGCCTCTGAGGTGATCGCTTCGGACCCGCGCACGAAGGGCGTCGTTCTATTTCAGATGACCTGGTCGGCGGGCGATCACATGGTCGCGCGCGCGGATATCAAAACGGTCAACGATCTCAAGGGTAAGACCATCGCGCTGCAAGCCGGTGGGCCCCATGTCGGCATGCTCGATGATATTCTGGATTCGGCGAATTTGAAATGGAGCGACGTGACGATCGTCTGGGCAAAGGACTTGACGGCGAGCGCCGATTCGCCCGCAGAAATCTTTCGGGCGCGGAGCAACGTGGATGCGTGCTTCGTGATCACGCCCGATATGATCGGCCTCTCCGGTGGCCATCAGAGCATCGGAACGGGCGCGGAGGGCACGGTGCAGGGCAGCCGGGTCCTCGTATCGACGGCAGAGCTTTCGCGGTCGATAGCCGATGTGTATGTATGCCGCAAGGATTTTTATGACGCGAACAAGGAACTCGTCACGAAGTTTTCGGCGGCGTACATGAAGGCGTCGGAAGAGGTGCTCGAATTGAAAGCGGCCTACGAAAGCCGCGGGTCGCAGCCGTATATGGAATTGCTGCAACTGACGCAGGATATTTATAGCGCGGACGTCATTCCGACGCTGGAAGAGGACGCCCACGGGCTGTTGTCCGACTGTACCTTTGTCGGCTACCCCGGCAACGTGGCGTTCTTCACGCAGAAGGGGAACTTGAGCGGCTTCGAAGCCTTCCAGACTTCGGCGCTGGATCTTGCGACGAGCCAAGGCTACGCAAGTGTGCGCGCGGGCCTGCTGCCCTCGGGACTGGACTACAATTCGCCGCTGTTCCGGGATTACTTGGCGAAGCTTGACGTGTCGCAGCGCGAACGCTTTAATCCTGAAGCGGTGAAGGAAGAAATTGAGCTGTTAACCGGTGGGGAGTTGGATGACCGGACGCTGCTGTCGTTCACCATCAGTTTCGAGCCGAATCAAAACGAGTTCAGCATCGAGCAGTACGGCGTCGAGTTCCAGCGCGTGGTGGAGTTGGCCAGCCGGTACGGGAATGCCGTGGTGGCCGTGCGCGGTCACGCGGATCCCACGCAGACCCTGCTTCAGATGGTGCGCGCCGGCGTCGAGAAAGGCGTGTTGAAGCGCTCCGGATCGAGTGGCAACTATCGCTACTCGATGGAGGGGCGCGCGCTCAGCCTCGAAGATACAGCCCGCGTTACGGAGTTGGTCCAGGCGGGCGCCTTCGATGGATCGGCGGAGTACGATCCGCGCAAGACCATGCAGGCAGCGCTGAATCTGTCGCTGAACCGCGCCAATTCCGTGCGCGATTCGGTGGTCGGCTACGCGAAGGATAAGGGAATCTTATTCGACGAGAGTCAGATTCAACCCGTGGGGGTCGGGATTCGCGAGCCGTTTATCGCGAAGCCGAGTAGCATGGACGAAGCCCGTGAAAATATGCGGGTGGAGTTTCGTCTGTTGCGCGTGGAGGCCGAAGCTTCGAGCAGCACCGATTTTGACTTTTAACCCGGTGAAATATCTGGGGTAAGGAGGCGGCGTTATGAGTCCATTTAGACTTACATGGGCCGGGATCTGTATTGCGCTCGTTGCGCTTACCGGCGGGAATACGTACGGCCAAGAGTATCGCGATGTGGTGGTGATTGTCCTTGACGGGTCCGGCTCGATGGGCGAATTGATGGGAGCGGGCGGCCAACGGCAGCAGAAGATGGCCGCGGCGTCTGAGGCGTTAAAAACGGTGCTTCTCCAAATCCCGGATTCGACGCATGTGGGTCTGCTGGCTTTTGGCCAACGGGCCGGTAATGGCAACTGGGCCTATGAGATTGGACCCCGGGACGACGCGCGAATGACGGCGGCCATCGATTCGGTAAGGCCGGGCGGCGGGACGCCTTTGGGCCAGCACATGAAACTGGCCGCAGACCGGCTGATGAAGGAGCGGGCGAAACAGTTCGGTTACGGTTCATACCGTATGCTTGTTGTGACGGACGGTGAAGCGAACGACGCAAACCTGGTCGAAAAATATACGCAGGAGATCATGGGGCGCGGGGTCACGATCGATGTGATCGGCGTCGCGATGGCAAAGGCGCACACGCTCGCGAATAAGGTTCATTCATACCGGGGCGCGGACGACCCGGCCGCGCTGACGCAGGCGTTGTCTGAAGTGTTCGCCGAAGTTTCGGCCTCTTCGTCGGGCGGCGGCGCCGTGGACTTCGAACTCCTCGAAGGGCTACCGTTCGAGGTAGCGGCGGCGATGATCTCGACGCTGGGCATGCCAAGCAACCATCCGATCGGCGAGCGTCCACGGCAAGCAGCGGCGCCACGTTCCCTTTCCGGATCGAATCCCCGCAATTCCGTACCAACCCCTCCGAGGGATGCGGGTGACAGCGGTGATTCGGGATTTCCTCGGCTTTGGGGGGCGATATTCGTTATAGTCATCGTCCTGCTTGTTGTGAGGAAAAAACGAAGGCACTAAGGAGATTACCGCTTCGGCGAAGCCTCCTCGCCATGACAAGTCGGGAGATGTAGAATCGTAGCGGGGAAGTACATATTTAGCTCGCACAAGAGGCTTTCAGCGTAAACCGCCGAAGAGTAACGGCAATGAAGGGTTTCTGGAAATTTCAGCGGTAGTAACAGAACTGCACCCCTTCTTAACGACTTTGAGAATTTGGAACCAAGTGGACCCAGAATCATGAGCCGAGAAACAAAATCCAAGCAGATTATAGTTGCGGTCGTTATCTGGTGCGTCGTCTTGGGCGGCATCGCGGGGGTGTACCGTTTCGTTATCAGCCCGTTTTTTTTCGACCGCCTTGAATCGAGCACGGGCTCGGATAGCCAGTATGCGCACACATTCCGAGTGGCCGTGGACTCGTTTTCCGGGTACAGCATTTTGCGGTCGAGTGTGTTGCAGGACGAACTTAAGGCGGATGGTATCCGTCTCCGCTTCGAGGATGATCAGGCTGACTACGCGGGCCGTATGAAAGCGCTGGAATCGGGCAAAGCCGATCTCGCCGTTTTTACCATCGATTCGTTTATCGCGGCGGGGGCGGAAATGGGTTCCTTTCCCGCGTCGATTATTTTGGTGCTCGATGAGACGCAAGGGGCCGACGCGGTTGTGGCGTATGAGAGCGGGATCTCGAAGATGCAGGACATGGATCACCCGGACGCCCAATTCGTACTGACCCCGGATTCGCCCTCGGAATTTTTGGCCCGGGTGATTCTCGCGCAATTCAGCCTTCCGAGTCTGCCCGACAATTGGGCGCGCGAGGAGGATGGGGCGGAGAAAGTGTATAAGCGTTTCAAGTCCGCGCGGCAAAATGAGAAGCGGGCGTACATCCTCTGGGAGCCCTATGTATCGCAGGCGCTGGAGGAAGAGGGCGCGCATGTCCTGCTCGATAGTAGCCAGTTAAAGGGCTACATTGTGGATGTGCTGGTTGCCCGGCGTGAGGTGCTCGCCGAGCAAGGCGACACACTCGCGAAGGTAGTCGAGTCCTATCTGCGCGCGGCGTATTCGTACCGAAGCCGGATGGTCGAACTGGTTCGGGAAGACGCGAAGAAATTTGGCGGCGGGAAAATATCAGGCGACCAGGCGAAACGCCTCGTCGAGGGCATTCATTGGAAAAACACGCAGGAAAACTACGCCCACTTCGGGCTGGCGCCGCGAACTGAATCCAAGGATATCCAGCATTTGGAAGACATCGTCGAAAAGATCACGCAGGTTCTCATGACCACCCGCGCGCTGGACCGCGATCCGCTTGCGGGCAAGCCCAACACGATTTACTACGATGATATCCTGCGAGGGCTCCGCGCGGAGGACTTCCACCCCGCCCGAAAACTGAGTATTCTTGGTGGTGTCGAGGATCCCACCTTGGACCCCGTGGCCGCCGCACTCGAGTTGCCTCCGTTGTCGGACGAACAGTGGGACAACCTCGCGCAGGTGGGTGAGCTTCGCGTCAAGCCGATCGCATTCGGGCGTGGAGGCGCGCGTATCAATGTGCAAAGCCAGCGCGAGCTGGAAGACCTGGCCAAACGGCTGGTCTCGTTGCCTAGCTACTACGTCGTGGTCGTGGGTAACGCGCGGGCCGAGGGCAACGCGGACGCGAACCGGACCCTCGCGGAACAGCGCGCGGCGGCGACGGTGACGGCCCTGCGCGACCGTGGCCTTCACCCGAACCGGGTGCGCGCCCGCACCGGCGTCCCTTCGGCCTCCGGCGGCTCGGCTCAATCCGTGTCCTTCATCGTCGGTCAACCCCCTTACTAAGGCGGGGCAGGGCGTGGCGAAGCATATAGACGAGCGGAAAACCGCCGACCTCAGGCGCAAAGTCGTGC
>JAPYPO010000272.1 GCA_029937645.1 Candidatus Hydrogenedentota bacterium | reverse complement strand
CGGTGATCTTTTTCAATCGGAATGACCGATCGCTTTCGTCCGGAATCCGCAACAGTCATGCCGCTGCAACCGACTCGCTGAACGGCCTCCTTCACAGCCTCGAGCTTATATGGCTTTATGATGGCTTCTATCTTACTCATGGTGTCCACTCCATGGATGTCATTTCAGGGTACGCATTCATTACATGTTGTATCCATATTCGCCGTGGTCCGCGAGGTCGAGTCCCATTTCCTCGCCCTCGTCGTCGATGCGCAAACCGATGGTAATATCGATTACTTTCAGGATGATAAAAGAGACGATCGCGCACCAGACGCCTACTATGGCCATACCCAACAATTGCTTACCGAGCTGCGAGCCCATGTTTATGTCTTCCATGTTTCCTTGGAGGGCGCTGGAAGCGAAGAATGCGACAAGAATAGTGCCGACTATGCCGCCGAATCCGTGCACGCCAACAACGTCGAGGGCGTCGTCATACCCCAGCATCTTCTTAAGCGATGTCGATGCCCAATAACAAACGATCCCCGCAGTCAATCCGATCACAATGGCGCCCAATACACCGACATTTCCGGATGCCGGAGTAATTGCCGCGAGGCCGGCGATGGCGCCGGTGGCAAACCCGAGCGCACTGGGTTTGCCGTTACGAATCCATTCAATGCAGGCCCAAGTAGAAGCCGCAATACATGGTGAAATCTGGGTTACGACTATGGCCATGGCGGCATCGCCGTTCGCGCCGAGTGCGCTGCCGCCGTTGAATCCAAACCATCCAACCCACAACATGGCCGTGCCCGTCAGAGTCATGGGAAGGTTATGCGGGGGCATGGGAGTGTTTGGATAGCCTTTCCTTCGGCCGATCAAGATAGCGGCAACGAGGGCGGCTACACCGGCGGTGAGATGCACTACGATTCCCCCAGCGAAATCGATTACCCCGTGCTGGGCGAGAAAACCGCCCCCCCAAACCATATAAACGGTAGGGAAATACACCAGAACGACCCACAGCCCGCTGAAGACCAGCATCGCAGAAAGCTTCATGCGTTCCGCAAAGGCACCAACAATGAGCCCGGGTGTAATAATGGCGAAGGTGAGTTGGAATATGAAGAACAAAGGCTCGGGGATGGTGCCCCAGTTGCTGTTTGCATCAACGCCGATCATGAAGGCTTTTCCGAGTCCGCCTACAAAACTGTGCAGACCGATTCCTTCTTCAGGCAAGCCGGCATTGTCGAAGGCCAGACTGTAGCCGAATACGGTCCAGATAACCGTCACCAACGCAGTGATTGTAAAGCAGTGCATGTAAACCGACAGCACGTTTTTGTTACGCACCAGGCCAGCGTAAAACATCGCCAAGCCAGGGATCATCATGAACAATACCAAAGCACTCGCAACGATAATCCAGGCCGTATCGCCGGTATCGATCGCATCTTGTGCAGATGCCTCAGTCGTCAGACCCACAAATAGCGGTGTACAACAAGCAATTGGCAGACGTGCCTTCCACCCGGTAGTTCGCATTCCCATATCATTGCCCTTTCTCCCGATACAGTTGTACCCCAACTCATTGAACAGAACCCGCCCGAGTTCCGAAAATGGGCTTCAACCCAGCATCAGGTATGTACTCAAGATAGCGATAAAGTGCCCAAAGGTCAAGATGCAGGAGTAGGTGGATGCCTGTCGGGCAACATTGGCGGCCCTCCGAATCGCCGCGCGAGGCACGTTACTGCAAGTTGTGGATCCCAAAAACTGAACCGCATTTGTTTTCAGGCTCATCCTGCTCCCCTCTCGTGGTGACGGTGTATCCCGCCCAAAGCGGGAAATGGCGATTACATCGCCCTGGGAGCGATGCTTGTCCGTCGGCGCAAGAGGATGGCGCTGAGCTATAATGTTTCTCAAAGCACCTCGAAAGCTACCCCCCGTACACTCACGCAGGACAACTTACGGCTCTCACCCAGGTCTTTCCAGCTCCCCCGCAACCAACACCTCGATAGCCGCCCTAACATGACTCGGCAGCGCCCCCAAGTCTCCATGCCATAGCTTCTCTCCTCACATGGTTTGACTTGCTATGGTTTAGCCCTTCGCCTTGGTGACAGCCTTGGCGGAGGGCGCTTTGAACTAGAGTTTGTCTATATCGTCATCATACGGCGCTAGGTGCGCATACATCTGAGTCGTATTGATACTGCTATGTCCGAGCCAGCGGGATACCTTGTACAAGCTCACACCGGAAATCACAAGCAGCGATGCAAACGTGTGGCGCAACGTGTGTGGAGTGGCCCACGGCAAACCCGCCTCCGTCTTTACGCTCCCGAAGGCTCGCTTGCCTTCATAACGAACGCGCCATTTCCCTGGGTCCGTTTTCTGAGGCATGATCAAGTAGCCGCTTTTTTTGCGAATAGGCAGGAGAATCGCCCTAAGTTTCTTGTTGAGCGGCACGGTACGGTGTTTGCGAGACTTGGTTGTAAAGCCCATCTTCTCATTGCCCTGGACTGTGATTGTGCCTTGCTTGAAGTCGATCCATTTCCATTCGCAGTTCACGGCCTCTTTGGATCGCAACCCGGCGTAGGCGCACAACGCGCAGAAAAGAAAGGTGTCTTGGGAGTGGCCATGGGCCGTCTCGATGAGGGTTTCCAGTTCTTCGGCATCAAGATACTTGACTGGCTTGGTCTCCACGGGAAGACGGTCAAAGTCCTGAAAGGGATTTAGCCCGTCAAGAACGCCCATCTTCACGGCGCGGTTGTAGAGGGCTTGGAGGCGGCGAAGGGTATCGTTGACCGTGACGTTTTTCAGCTTCTGTTTCTTGGAAAGATGCTCTTTGAGCCGGTCCACGTCTTTGCGGGTAACGGAGCCAAGCGTCTTAGGCTTGACGTATTTCAGGAACTGGTTCCAGTGAGTCTCTTCACGCTCGACAGTTCGAGGGCTCTTGTGTTCGGCAGCCCAGAGCAGGTACTCCGCCCAAAATTCATTGGGTGTAATATCTACCCGTGACTTTCCCCACTTTGGATCGACTTCACCCCGCAATATCTTGTCACGCCGGTCCTTCGCCTCTTTGAGTTTGGTTGTTTGAAGTGACTCCCTACGCCGTCTACCTGCAACGGTATAGTCGAGATAGTACGTTCCGCCGGGCTCATCCGGTCTCCGATAAAGGCGTGACATGCCCTAAACCGTGGCACAAACTGGCACAAAATTCAAGTCTAAGAAATAAAGGGCCAACAGGCTATCATGTAACCTGTTTGCCCTTATGTACTTATTGGTGGGCGACGCTGGACTTGAACCAGCGACCTCCGCCGTGTGAAGACGGCGCTCTAACCACCTGAGCTAGTCGCCCGAAGAGTTGGAATTTACCATAGGGAAGGGAAAGCGGTCAACTTGATCGTGTGATCGAGGCTAGGGGAGCCGCTAATCGTACCGCGCTTGCGCGCTTACTTGGAAGGCGTCTTTTCGGGTTTGTGATGGTTGTCCCCGGAAGGTTTGGGCTCTTCTTTGAGGGTGCGGTTCATCTCGGCGACGCGTTGTGATTTCCTCACAAGACGGTTCATTTCGTTCGAGAAATCGTCGAGGAAGAGGTATAAGCCAATTTGCTGTTCGAGCGTAAGAATGCCTTCGCTCATGCTGGCGATCCTTTGCGAACGTCCCTCGATTTCGAAATCGAGGTTCTTGGCGCGTAAGTATCTTTGCAAAAGATCTTCTTGGCTAGGCTTAAGTTTTGGGTCGCGGAACCCCCTAAGGTAATACTTTATCGCGCCCCGCTCCCACTTGAGATCGTGAAGCTTATCAAGGGATTCACCTACGCGAGCCATAAGAGCAATGCATTTTTCCTCTTCCAATTGAAGCACAGAACAGACGCGCACTTTGAGAATCATGCCGACGAGTTCGCGCAGGTCGTGTTCTTGGGTGTCTTTGAGGGAGAGTTCGCGCGCTTTGTCATCAACGAACTGCCGGAAGAGCTTTCCCGCGTCATCGTTTGGATCTTGGCCAAACGAGGATGTCGCCGCCAAGAGGAGGCACACAAAGGCGGCGATCGTCGAACGATGGGTCATTATAGGTCTCCACTGCGGGCGTAAGAGGTCAGCGCCTCCAGCACGGCTTCCGGTTGATCGCTGTAAACAGTTGCAAGCGCGACATCCATATCGCTATCGAAATCTTCTTCCGAAGAGTCAAACCAGGGGATTTCGGCCAACGCCAAAAGCAGATCCTCTGTTTCGGTGTCCTCTTGTTCAGCCTCTTGAGCGCTCGCCATAATCCAGTCTGAGTTGTTCCAGGCGTCGGTGGAATCGGAAGACGAATCCTGCGATGCCGTTGCGGGGGCACTCCCAATCACCAAGGGCAATGTCTCGCCGGTGAGAATCGTTGATTCCATGTCCATGCTGCGTTGGGCAGCGAACAGTCCAGCCGCCAGCAACAGCGTGGCTGCCATCGCGACTGGCGCGCCGACGGTCTGCCACCAGGGACGGCGGCGGTAAGCGTCGTCGCCGTCCTCAATGGTCGCTACGACACGCCCTGCAAAACCGGCGCGTGGTTCGGACGCTGGCAACGCTTGTATGTCGGTCGAGATTTTAGCCAAGGCCAAATGCCGCTGGGCGCATTCAGCGCATTGCTGCAAATGGGCGCGGACCTGATCCGCGTTCTTGGCTTCGCCATCAATGTAGGCGGATAAATTTTCGAGTGTTGTATGCGTTTTCATTGTCTCAATCCAATTCGGGTTGCACACAATTCATAACGACTCACCGCCGAGCCGTTCCATGTGAAGCCGCAGCTGTTCCCGTGCCCGTGCGATGCGGCTCTTTACAGTGCCCTTCCGACACTTTACCACTTCCGCGATGGACGAGTAATCCATGCCCTGCAATTCGCGCAGAATCAGAACTTCGCGGTGTTTCGGTGACAACAAGGCCAACCCGGCCTCGATCATTTCGTCTATTTCTTTGAGCCGTACGGCGCGGTCGGGTCGAAGATGTTCATCTTCGATCAACTGCTCCCGCTGATCGTCATTCGTCAGCGAATGGGTCACAGTCCGACCGCGGCGTCCCGAATCCCGAATAAAATTCAGTGCGAGATTTCGCGCGATGCCAAACAAGAGCGTTGAAAACTTCGCCGCAGGCTCCAAGCGGTCCAAGTACCGGTACACGCGCACAAAACTATCTTGCGCGATATCTTCCGCGTCCTGTCGTGATCCCACCATCCGCTGACAAAAGTGGATCACGGGACGCTGGTATCGCGCGACCAGTTCAGCAAAGGCATCCATATCACCCAGTTTTGCCTGCGCGATAAGATCCCAATCGTCCGTTGGTTTACTCATTCACGCAAACACCGCAGGGCACACAAACACCCCAGGGATGTCCTCCATCTGGGTGCCGTCCAAATACTGGTTACGCTTCAACGAGTGCAACCCTGTTAGCACGAGTAAGTTCCAAATTTGGCATAGGCTGGGATTGTACGCATGGCGGCTACGAAAATCGAATCGCCCCCGGCGAATAGGTCAGCGATCCGGAAATTTGAGGCCAGAGGGCTTTCTGAGCAGCGCAAGTGCCGTGTCTGAAAGGACTTTCGTGGCGGGGTTTGCTGGGATTTCCCTGAATTCGGGAGCCGAGATCGCAACAGGTACGCTCGCCGGAAGCGTCGCCCAGCGGGAATTTTCAGCGAACCCGCTGGGAAACAGTGCAACGCAGGTCCCCACTATTATAAACCGAGATTACCCATATGGACCCGTCGGCGACCGGAGCCAATGAGATTGAAG
>JAPYPO010000271.1 GCA_029937645.1 Candidatus Hydrogenedentota bacterium | reverse complement strand
TACGCTTCGCGAACCCTGGGCTGAGGAATGGAACGCTTTCAGCGTTCAAATGCAAAAACAACCCGTGTTGTCTTTCCCGGAGATCCGTGAAGAACCAACAAGTTTGAAGGTGGCACCGGGTTCTCCCCTCTGTCCTTATCCCAATTTCCCGCGAAGCGGGTTCTGACTCGCAATGACAATTTAAGGGAGTCAATTATCAACTAATACACTCGAATGGCGCGCACTATTTGTGTCTATTCGTGTGTATTCGTGGTTCAAAAAACATGTGTGGAATTTTCACATGATTCCCGATAACGTCCAATTCGAATCGAAAATCCCCATCGGCTACACTTGCTGGGTTCTCACATGCACATGCCCGTTACCGTCGATTTGAGTCGAGCGGAGTCCCTTACGCCGCAGGCCGTATTCGATGCGAGGCAAAACTTCAATTGGATTGGGATCATTTTAATGAGCATTATGTCCTACGGTCGAAGACTCGATTTCCTCGCCGAGCAAGCACCGAACGAGCCTTGCGTAACCTTTGAAGGACGTACCTTCACACGCCTTGAGGTCTCGCTGCGATCGAATCGTCTGGCGCGTGCATACGAAAAGCTCGGGGTCGGCCAAGACGATTTCGTGACCATCGTTCTCCCCAACGGCATCGAGTTCATCGAGGCGGCCTTCGCGATTTGGAAACTGGGCGCCACGCCGCAACCGGTCTCCTACAGAATTCCTAAGGCGGAATTGGAGGAGATTGTCGAATTGGCCAATCCGTCGCTCGTCGTCGGGGTGGCTGACGGATTCATCGAGGGCAGGAAGACGGTTCCGGTGGAATTCGAACCGGATGCCGGTCTTTCGGATGAAGCGCTTCCGGACAAGACGGCCAAGCATGCGCGGGCGATGACCTCGGGAGGCAGCACGGGACGTTCGAAACTCATCGTCATGGAGGTGCCCGGCGAGTTCGACGACGAATCTCCGCGTATCCAACAGCTACGCATCATTCCCGGACGGCCCCTGATGGTCCCGGGCCCGCTGTACCATACTGGACCCTGGCTTTGGGGGTTCCTGGGCCTGTTCAATGGCGGTCATGTAATCATTATGAAACGATTCGACGCGATCGAGACCCTAAGACTTATCGAAGAGCACAGGGTTGACTACGCGATGGTTGTCCCCACGATGCTGCATCGCATCTGGCGGCTGGAGGAGGAGGATCGAACTCGATACGATCTCAGCTCGCTGCGAATTGTCCTGCACCTGGCAGCCCCGTGCCCGCCGTGGCTCAAGGAGGCGTGGATCGGTTGGTTGGGCGGGGAACGGATTCATGAACTCTACGGCGGGTCGGAAGGCATTGGCGCGACGTGGATCACCGGGACCGAATGGATGGAACACCGGGGTTCGGTCGGGAAAGCCATGGAGGAGTCGGAGTTCAAGATATTGGATTCCGACGGTCGGGTGTTGCCGCCGGGCGAAGTAGGCGAAGTCTATATGATGCCTGCAGAAGGCGAAGGGTCTACGTATCATTATGTAGGGGCGGAACCCAGACGGGTAGGCGGTTTCGAGTCCTTAGGCGATATCGGGTGGCTTGATGAGGATGGCTTCCTCTATCTAGCGGACCGGCGCACGGACCTGATTATCGCGGGGGGAGCAAACATCTTCCCGGCGGAGGTAGAAGCGGCCATCGACGCGCATCCGAACGTAGCCTCGAGCGCCGTAATCGGGCTTCCAGACGACGATCTCGGGCAGCGGGTCCATGCGATTGTCCACGCCGCAAGCCCAGTGTCCGAAGACGAACTCTTGGAGCATCTCGCCGAGAAGCTCGTTCGTTACAAGCTCCCGCGAAGCATCGAGTTTGTCGATGAACACCTCCGTGACGACGCGGGCAAGGTGAGGCGATCCGCCCTGCGCGAAGCGCGAATGCCTCGCGATTCGTAGAGCCTCTTAAGAAATGATGTATACGCAATTACGCGACGCGGCGTCTAAGGAGAGAAACGAAGTGCGACTCTGTCAACGGTGGGACCCAACAGGTCTGTGTATTCGCTCCGCTTGTTCACTCATCCTCTTTTCAATCGCAACCGCGATGGCCTTCGGAGACGACTGGCCAGGCTGGTTGGGTCCCGAACGAGATGGCGTCTGGCGAGAAACCGGAATCGTCCGCGCTCTGCCTCCGGAAGGGCCGGCCGTGCGATGGCGACACGCGATCGGAAGCGGGTACGCGGGCCCTGCCGTGGCCGGGAATCGCGTCTACGTCCTGGACAGAGTCACGGAGCTCGAAAGCGAAGCCCGAGCGCCGCAAGACGACCACTACAAGCGGCAAAAGGGCGACGGATTTGAACGTGTGCTATGCCTTGACGACTCGGACGGCCGCGTCGTGTGGACGCACACGTATGCCTGTCGCTACACCGTAGCGTACCCTGCCGGGCCACGCGCGACCCCTGTCGTGGATGACGGAAAAGTGTACACCCTCGGAACCCAGGGCAATCTCTTCTGTCTCGACGCGCAGACGGGGCGCGTCATCTGGCAGTGCGATTTCACGGAGGCGTTCGGTCTCAAGATACCCACCTGGGGCGTTTCCGCGCAGCCGCTCATCGACGGCGACAAGCTGATTTGCATCGTAGGTGGGGAGGGTACGACCGCGGTCGCCTTCAATAAGAATACCGGCGAAGAACTCTGGAGATCGCTATCGAGCAACGACCCCGGATATTCCGCGCCGGTGATCATTCGTGCCGGCAGCGTTTCCCAACTGATCGTCTGGCATGGCGAAGCGATTAACGCGCTCAATCCGGAGACCGGCGCCGTGTATTGGACGTTGCCGATTGATATCTGGAGCGGGATGGCAATCGTCACGCCGAAGCACTATGAGAATTCCCTGTTCGTAATGGGATTTCGGGACCACTCGACTCTGATTACGTTAGATAGCGACAGCCCGTCAGCCGCATTCGCCTGGCAGGGAGGTGATGGCATCGGCATTGCCGGGACAATGAACACACCGCACATCGAGGGCGGATACCTTTACGCGCAAGATTATGACGGGATGTATCGGTGTATTCGATTGGATACGGGGGAAAGGGTCTGGGAGGATCCCCGCCCCGCGTCTGGCTCGAAGGCGCGTCGTTGGGCCAATGTGTATACCGTCAAGAACGGCGATCGCTATTTTCTGATGAACGACATCGGCGATCTCATCATCGCGAAAATGAGTCCAGACGGATACGAAGAGATTAGCCGTAGCCGTATTCTGGATGCATCGAAGCAACTCGATATGCGAAACGTTATTTGGTCCCACCCGGCCTTCGCAAACCGATCCATCTACGCCCGGAACGACCACGAAATCGTTTGCCTATCGTTAGAAGACGAATAACAAGGGTGCCCCGCCCGCTCGCTCATGAGAGGGCCAGCGCCACGAGACGGGCTTTCATGTCCTTGTCCGTCACAGCGACGACAATATACTGTGTACCCTTAAACAGGTAGGTCATCGGTGCGCCGGTAACACGTCCGAGCGCTTTCCCATTCGCGTCGTTCAATCGAAACGCGCCCACCTGTTCGCCCGTCGCCTTGTCCAGCGCGAGAACGACGCTATCCTTTCCCACGATAACCAGGCTCTTGGTCGTCAACGGATAGCCCCATTGGCCACCGCCTGTCGGCGGGATATTCAGCCCGCGAAGCCTGGGGTGGTTTTCGCGTCCTCTGCCAATCGGCGTCACCCACGCGTGCGTCCCCGTTTTCAAGTCGATGGCGGTGATACTGGCATAGGGTGGCTTCGTCAGCGGGAGGCCATCGGGGCCACGCGAGCCGCCGGTATTTTTTCGGGTTCGGTGGTACCCCATATTGGATCGATTCGGATCCGCCTTCGCCACTTTCAGTACCTCCGCGTTGGCTATGGAGGATACGTAGATGATAGAGGTTTCGGGGTCTAGCGCCGCTCCACTCCAATTCGCGCCGCCGCCGCCATGCGGAAGCATAAAAACGCCTTCCTTGCTGGCGGGCATGAACAGCGGCGAAAACCCGTGTTTCTTTACGATCTCAAGCGCTTCCTGTCTCAGCTCGGGCGTGAAATCAATCACGGTTTCTTCGGTGACGCCCTGCACGGAGAAGGGAGGTGGCTTCGTGGGCATCGGCTGCGTCGGTGAGGTCCGTTCGCCCGGCACCGTGGATTGAGGCACAGGCACTTCGGGAATCGGCCAGACCGGCTCCCCCGTCACCCGGTCGAAGACATAACAGAATCCGGTCTTACCCATTTGCGCTACCGCTTTGATCGCCTTGCCGTCCACAACCACATCGACCAAATTGGGGGCGCAGGGCAGGTCGTAATCCCACAGGTCGTGGTGGATGGTCTGGAAATGCCACACGCGTTCGCCCGTCTCGGCATTCACGCAGACAAGACTGTTGGCGTAAAGATTATCTCCGGGACGCTTGCCGCCGTAATAATCATTGGTCGCCGCGCCAAACGGGAGGTAGACATACCCCAGATCCTCGTCCGCGCTGATGAGTGACCAGACATTGGTATTGCCTGAGTACTTCCACGAGTCGTCACCCCACGTTTCCACGCCGGGCTCGCCCTCTTGCGGGATGGATACGAACCGCCACAGCTTCTCGCCCGTGCGTACGTCAAACCCGCGCACATCGCCGCGTAAGAACTCCTTGGTCCGGGGCCCATCCGAAATTACGCAGCCCGTTACGATAACATCGCGGCAGATTACCGGCGGCGAATTGACCTGATGTTCGCTGTGCCGTCCTGGCCGATTGAGGCCGATGAGCAGATTTACGTGTCCGTTTTCGCCGAAACTGGGGATCGGATTCCCCGTTTTAGCATCGAGCGCGATAAGGTGGCTGTTGCCGGTCGCGATGATGATGCGCTCGTCATCGCCGTCTCTCCAATAGGAGACTCCGCGATGGACGAAGCCCGTATTCGAAGGCCGCCCGGCGCGCCAACTGCCGGGATCGTGTTTCCAAATCGTCTCCCCGCTCGCTGCGTCAATCGCGGCCACCTGGCTGAACGAGGTGCTTGTGTACAGGACGCCGTTCACCATGAGGGGGGTCGCTTCAAATTTTTCCGGCCGAACCTTAGAATCCTCTATCGCCAGGACATCTGCGTCAATGGACTCCCACTGCCATGCAATTTTCAAGCTGTCGAAATTGTCGGGCGTAACTTGGTCCAGCGGGGCATACTTCGTGCTGCCCTTGTCTCCTCCATACGAGATCCACTGGTCGCCCGTCGTGCCCTGCTGCGCCGTGGCCATAAACGCGGCGCAAAGCGATGTAATAATGAAACCCAATAAAAGAATCCGTGTCCGAAAAAAGACGGAATGATTGTGTATCAATTTGTATTCCTTTTTATTGGATGGTGCCTCGTATCGATTCGTATACAGTGATAGGTTCGACCTTAGCACATCGGGAATATGGGGTCCATTGAGGATTGTTGAGGCTGGTGGGTACGCAATTCGAACCGCGTCTCGCCATCCGCTACACTGTTCAGTTCGCAGCAGGTAGGCGACCGTTTTCATCAATTCTAAAGGGTGCAGTTCTGTTCAGACACCGTAGCGGGAAAGCACCTATTTACCCCGCGCAAGGCGCTTGGCAGTGTACGCTGAAAGCGTTAAATTCCTCAGCCCAGGGTCAGCGCGGAGCGCGCCACCCTGGGTTTAGAATGCATCTCAAAATCTTTACCCTGAAAGGGTTACACAGTAACGTTGAACCCTTTCAGGGTAAAGATTTTGGATTTCCTTGACCCAGGGTACGCTTCGCGAACCCTGGGCTGAGGAAT
>JAPYPO010000270.1 GCA_029937645.1 Candidatus Hydrogenedentota bacterium | reverse complement strand
TCGCCTCTGTCCTAATGCCAATTTCCCGCGAAGCGGGTTCTGACTCGCAATGACAGGTTAACCACAAATTGTTCTCCCAGACTCCAGTCTATTGGAAATTGCCGCCATCGCAGATTGCACAGGTAAGATCTGCCGGGATTTCGTGATGAACCACCAAGTTTGAAGGTGGCATCCAAAAGATTCTGTCCCTAACAGCGAAGCGTGGCAATCTCATCTCGGTGATCGTCTAGACCTGTGCGTAGACTGTGACTTAATCCACATCTCCTCGGGCGAACACTTACGGGCTGCTCTCGCTCTCAGTAGAATCTGTAGCGGTCGAGTCCGCTTCGAGATCAAACCGAACCACGCCTAAATCGATTAGCAAACCGGGTGCGCCCTCCACCGCGTAGGATTGAATACTTTGGATGGGAGCCCCGCCGGAGAAGCCGCCACCACCAGAGCCGCCGCTGACCACGGCACCAGCTCTAAAAGCACCCTGACCACGGACGCTCGAGTTGCTTACAGCACCAGCGGCTTCATAGCCGACTAGCGATCTGGAATATAGAATGACGGATAGCTCGGCCGACAAGGCCGGCATGGTGTATTCAACGAGGAACGCGCCATTCTCGTCCGTGGATATTGACCGGTAATTTTGGCGTCCGTCATCGTAGTGAACTAAGAGTTGCGCCTGTGCGTTCGGTAGCGCTAGGCCATCGGCGTCGGCCAACACGCCATACACTCCCCCTGTATCGTAGAGAACCACGGTCGTTTCCAGGATATCGTCATCAAGGCTCGCAATCACGACATCGCTATCGCCGGAGCGGTAATTTGGATGAGAAATCTGGGCCCAGGTCGGTACCTCGGGTCTGATGGAGAGATTTCGAATGATTCCGTCACCGCCGGAACGTCCCTGCTCCGTGAGTCCGCCGGATCGCTCGGTCCTGATAGTTACGCTTGCCCCTTCGACAGGGAGGCCATCCGAATCCTTGACCGCGATTTCCCATTTAAGTAGGTCGGAGAGGGTCAGGTCCACCTCCCGCTCTTCGCCATCTGCCAACTCAAGCTCGACGATATACTTTCTATTTAAACTGTATCCGCCTTCTTGTCCGTACTTTGGAAGAAGCCGATAGTTGCCCGAGCCATTTAGCAAGGTCATTTCGTATGACCCGTTCTCGGAGACGTTTGTCGTTTCTCCGTCGTCCAAGTTGGTCACCTGCCCCCCGCCCAAAGGACGCCCAGATAGCTCTCCGTACACATGGCCAAAGACTCGTATTTTTCTTTGGATGGCGTGGTCCCACATGTGTGATTCACCAGGGAGCAATTCGGGAATGGGTTGGCGAGCGACACGTGGCGTGCCATCGGCCAATTGAATCCTTGTCGAGTATTTCTGCCCCGCATCGATATTCTCGATCACATAGTGTCCGTCTTCATCCGTTGTGGCTTCGTATCGTGAACCGCCATCACCGATGCCCGTTCCAGGGCCACCTTGATATAAGTGCACAATATGTTGGCCGTCGAGCACCACGACTAACCCGGACGCGGGAGAGCCGTCGAACCACGTGATTCGGCCCGAAAGTGACGCAGGGTCCGCAATTGTCAATTCAACATAGAGTGTCTCGTCGATTGATACGCCATTCAATGTCGAGATCCCGCGACTAACCGAATTTACGGTGAATCCCGTCGATCCGAAATCCTCAAAACCCATTACAAAATAGCCCCTCGCATCCGTACTCGCAAAAACTTCAGAGCCCAATGGGTGGGCGCTCATCATGATCCCCCCACGTGTGGTGTAGGCGGCCTGCTGTTTCGCGAAACCGTAGGCCCCCACCGTTGCGTCTGTCACCGGGACCAAAGACGTCGTCAAGATCCGCCCGGTGAGTAGTAGACCTTCGCTCAAAACCAATTCTATATCCGCTGGAGACTCGTCGCGCGTGAATGCAAATTGGTCACCCTCAGTCTGGTAGCCGACGGCTGTCGCGCTCACGACGTATGTGCCCTCTAAGGCGCCGACCGTGAACGCAAACTCGCCCTGCGCGTTCGTAGTTGTTCTCATGGCTAAGGTGTTTAGGCTGTCGCCTTGCCCGCTCACGTGATTCGACTCGGCCAAAAGAACCACGGCCCCGGTAATAGCTTGGCCCGCCTTATTCACAACCACGCCCGATACTTCAAGCGGCATCACTTCATCAGGATTCGGAGCGATCGTATCATCTGCATCGATGGGAGAAGGAGAAAGGTCTCCGCCCGAGGCGGTCACTTCAATGGATTCCCTGTTCTCAACAGATACAGCCTCATCCACGGTGTCCGGGGCATTCGTTTCGACGGAATCCACGGGTACCGTTCCCAACACTTCGCTGGGGTCCATTTCGTTCGCTATGGAAGAATCGCTGACAGGGCTTCCGAAAGTCTCGTCCGGCCCAACGCGTAGACCATATCCCGCCACCACAACCACGATAAGAACTACGGCCACGGCTACTTGTTTTGCGTTCATCAGAAGGACTCCTCCTGCATATCCCGCGCCTTTGGGGATGGCTTGCGCGGCGGTTGCGGTTACAATCGCTGGCAGGGCCTCATTTCCGGCTAGGGCGAGTTTTCCAAGGTTAGCGGCCAGCGCTTCGGGCGTGACTACCAATGCCTTCGCTGTCATCGCAGCCGTCAAGGAGGAGGCCGAAATCTCGACGCGCCGCGATACCAACGCCGACCGGATTTCCTCGACGCCCTTCTTGATGTACCGGGTGACGCTCGGTTGCGATACGCCCAACGTGTCCGCGATGGCCGCGTGGGTCTGCCCTTCGAGGAAGTGAGCGATCACCGGATACCGGAGCCGCTCCGGCAAGGCCGCGATGGCCTCGTCCACCAGACCGCGAATCTCATCCCAGCCAGCCGTGACCGCGCCGGTACTCTGGCGGTCCTGAGCCGCATAAGACGTGTCGCGGTCTTTGCGTCGATTCTCCGCGCGGATTCGGTTCAGCGAACGCCGCGTCGCCACGGTGTGCAGCCACCCGCCGAGCGACTGACGTATCGGATCGCGATGACCCGCGAGGGCGATGAAACACTCCTGCGCCACATCCTCAGCGTCTGTCCCATTGCGCAGAATGCGCCGGCAGGTGCCGTACACCATGCCCGAATGACGCCACACCAGGGTCGTGAAGGCCTCGGCGTCCTTCTTCTCCACCCATGCCTGGAGGAGCGATGTGTCGCTGGTCTCGGTCATATTTTCGTACTCATTCTTGTTTGGCTCTTCACGGAAGTCCGGGAGAGGCGCCTCGCTTTGATCTATTCTACGATTGCCTACGGTAGTTCTTCCCAAGTGCGGTAAGGAAGTACCCGTGCGCTGAAGGCGCATAACTCCTCAGCCCAGGGTTCGCGAAGCGTACCCTGGGTTAACAGATCGCCCTTATTCGAACCCTGTATGGGTTCAACTCAGCCATCGAAACTCACTGAATCTGTGAAACCCTTACAGGGTTTGAAAACTGTAAACCTTCTAACCCAGGGTACGCGTCTCGAACCCTGGGCTGAGGAATGGAACGCCTACAGCGTTCAAATGCAAGAACCAACCCGTGTTGCCTTCCCTGGAAATCCGTGATGAACCTACTTATTTGGAGGTTCCACCAACCAGAGTCAAGAGGGCGTGAGTCCCATTCGACGAGTGCTACAATCTAGCCTTCATAGTAACTGACACCGCTAACCTCGATTTCATACAATCTAGAGCGCGCAAGAGAGGAGCAACCGGTCTTCGGCCGTTTAGTCGCATGGTTTGTCTCGTGAACGGAAGAGATCCGGACCGGAACCCAATGGCTTCACCGGGTGTTATACACAACACACCCATACAAAAGGATTTAGGAATGTTTAGCTTTACGATTGTTAGTCGAATAAGTAGCACCGTTATGGCACTTACTGCGGCGCTTGCGCTTTGTGCGCTGGAGGCAGCGGCCACCGATATCTTCTGGCATAGCACTTACGATTCCGCCATGTCCGAAGCGAAGGCAACGGGAAAGCCTATCTTCCTGGAGTTTCGCTGCGTCCCTTGAATACCCGGTCGCGTATTTGATGCACAGGTTGTGCAGACTTCGATAGATACTCCCCGTGGCAAGCTCTTGTCGCAGTATGTTTGTGCGCGTATTACGAGCATGTCGGATATTGATGTTGGGCTTTTCGAGTTCGACCGGAACAACGCCCTTTATTACTTTATCATGAATGCGGACGATACCATTTACATGCGCTATGGCGGCCGGGACGAGCGGTCGGCAGAATCCTACCTAAACCTCGATAGCATCGAGCTTGCACTCAAACAGGGCCTCGATCAACACACCCTGTACGAGGAGGGAGTGCTTCCGGGTCAAGAACGGCCAGAACCATTGTTCCCCAGCGATATCCCTCGCGTTAGGCGGGAACTCATCACCTACGGCCGGTGCGTAGAATGCCATTTGATAGGCGACTACACCCTGCTTGAGCTAGAGCGCTCGGGCACTCTCGATAAGATCACGCATATGTATAAATCGCCTGACATCAGAACGATTGGAATCCATTTGGATGTGCCCAAGGGCCTGGTGGTGGAGGAGGCCGAGGGCGCGGTAGCCGAAGCGGGGATGAAGCCGGGCGACCGAATTGTGGCGTTGAACGGGCAGAGCCTGTTGACCTTCGGAGATTTCCAGTTTCGGTATGACAAAGTTTTGCGTGACGCATCGCATGTCGCGCTGTCCGTCGAGCGTGGAGGCCAAAGCGTGGATCTCAAGGTGGCCTTGCCGAAAGAATGGTGGCTGACGGATCTCTATTTCCGGAACCTTACCGTAAATCCGCAGCAGTACTTCACGGCGCGCACCTTAACCCCGGAAGAAAAGGCGGAACACGGCTTCGCCCTGGATGGCTTCGCAAGCGAGGTTGTCGACACGGATCCGGGCGCGGTTGTGTGGTCGCTGCACCGGCTTGAAAAAGGCGATATCATTAAATCCGTTAACGGCGTCGAGTCCGATCCGGACACCGACAATCTCGAACTCTATATCAAGCTGCATACGATCTCGGGCGAAGACTATACGCTCGTCGTTATCCGTGGCGGCGAAGAATTCGAAATGGTGGCGCGGACGAAGCGGCAGAGTTTCCGCAGACTCACTAAATAGGAGGTCGCGCTACTGTGTTGGAAAAGACTCGATTTTTCTTAGGGGTGGCTGTGGCAGTCGCTTCCGCGATTCCAGTCTATGCCGGCGAGTGGAGTGAGCGGGCCGAGGTGCGCGGGCGTCGCGGCGCCGTCGTGACCTATCGGGCGAAAGTCGACGGCGATACCCTTATCGTCGAGGCGTCGCACGATAAGGGCTGGCACACCTACGCCATGGACAACGTGCAGCGGGCGCAAAAGAAGTCTGGAAAAGAAAAACCGGAAACGGAATTCCCGACGGTTATCTCCGTGGCGGGCGGGTTGAGCGTCGAGGGCAATTGGCGTCAGACGAAGCCCAAGGAACTTTCCCAGGACGTGATTCAGTGGTATACATGGGGCTTCGAGGGGAAGGCCTATTTTGCCGCCAAAATTAAGCGAAGCGGCGACGCGCCAGCCCGGATAACCATCAACGGCCAGGCATGCAACGCGACTTCGTGCAGCATGGTCGACGGCATTGTCATTACGCTGACGTTGAAGGAGGGGGATGGCACAGGCACGAGCATGTTTGATTTGACGGATCTACTGGAAATAACGAAACCGTCGAAGCCCTAGAACATTATTTCTTAAAATTCTCTAATTCAACGTTAAGCCACCGGCTGTGCCGGTGAGAATTCATCAGGCTCTGCCGTTCCG
>JAPYPO010000269.1 GCA_029937645.1 Candidatus Hydrogenedentota bacterium | reverse complement strand
TTGCGCAATCCTTACCATTGAGACTGTTGTTCCCATCACGTCGGCGCTGGTGCCAGTGGCCTGAGTCGTGAAATCCGGCGTAGGATCTCTTACCGAAAGCGAGTCAACAGGTTAAAGAGATTCTTCGCTGCGCTCAGAATGACCGCCCTATCCTTATTCCGCGCTGAAAACCGCTTGCCGAAACAGGAACTAGCTAATTCTGTATAGCGCCGTGGCACTTCTTGTATTTCTTTCCGCTGCCGCAGTGGCAGGCGTCATTCGGCTTCATCTTCGGTCCAACACGCTTGATCGGTCTTGCCTTCGGTCTTGGCGCGTCCCTGCTCGTGTCTTGCCGTTGCGCGCCCGAGCGTTGTCCGGCGAGGGCGAATTGGCTGGTATCGTAGGAGGAGAAGCTGCTGTCTTGTTCCTTGTCCGCCGCAATGTATTGATAACGGGCAACCTGGGAGAAGGGATCCTCCTCGTTGGTGAGCGTGCCTCTTCGCGCGCTGATTTCACGATTCCGGCGCACCTCCGGATCCGTGAGCCGGAACAGGGTCTGGATGACGCTCTCGTACACAGACATGATCATGCTCTCAAATTCTTCGAATCCCTCCGTCTTGTACTCAAGCAACGGATCTTTTTGACCGTAGGCACGCAGACGGACCGACTCCTTCAAATAATCCATACTGCGAAGGTGGTCAATCCATTTATCGTCCACTGCGGCAAGGAGGGCCATCAGCTCCAGATCGTGAACACGGCGCCGCGCGAGGCGCGCGAAATCGACATTGGCGTCATCGCCACCAATCTCTTTTTGAAAGCTCTCACGCAGCTCGTCCGCGATAAGGCTTTCGCGGCGTTCGTACTCCTTTATCAGTTGCTCGAATAGCTCCGTTTCAAAAGACTTCGGATCGTCCATGGACTGGGCGCGGAGGTCGGGCTCGTAGCCGAAAAGGACCTTCAGGCGCGTGCCGAGGCCCTCCAAATCCCACTCGTCGGGCAGGGTGGATTCGGGCGCGTACTCGTCGACCGCTTCGGCGGCGATATCCTCAATCATCTCATGCAGCTGTTCGGTGATATCGCGATCTTCCAAGACATCTGCGCGCAATTTGTAGATAACCTTGCGCTGCATATTCATGACATCATCGTATTTGAGAAGATGCTTGCGGATTTCGAAGTTGTACTCTTCAACCTGACGCTGAGAGCGTTCGATCGAGCGGCTGACCATCTTCTGATCCAGCGGCATCTCGTCCATCTGATCCCCGCCGAACCGGCCGATAAGCTTCTTCACCTTGTCGCCGCCGAAGAGGCGGGCGACTTCATCTTCCAGGCTTACATAGAACCGCGTCGTGCCGGGATCGCCCTGGCGACCGCAGCGGCCCCGCAATTGGTTGTCGATGCGGCGCGATTCGTGGCGCTCCGTGCCAATAATGGCGAGTCCGCCTATTTCGCGAATGCCTTCGGCCAATTTGATGTCCGTGCCGCGTCCCGCCATATTCGTGGCGATGGTTATGGCGCTCGGCTTGCCCGCCCCCGCAACGATGGAAGCCTCCCGCTCGTGGTGCTTGGCATTCAATACTTGAAAGTTCTTGATGCCGCTTTCTTTGAGGAGCTTAGCGACGTGTTCGGATTTTTCGATGGATACCGTGCCCACCAAAATAGGCCTGCCCGATTCCTGGATCTCCTTAATCTCCTCGACGACATACTTAAATTTTCCTGCTTCCGTCGAGAAGATGAGGTCCGTAAGATCGTCGCGGCCCATCGGAAGGTTGGTGGGAACTTGGACCACGCTCATGTTGTAGATTTGACTGAACTCGACGGCTTCGGTGGCGGCGGTTCCGGTCATGCCCGACAGCTTCGCATACAGCTTGAAGAAGTTTTGATAGGTGATGCTGGCAACCGTCTGTGTTTCGAACTGCACCGCGACCCGTTCCTTGGACTCGATGGCTTGGTGAAGACCGTCGGAATAGCGGCGCCCTTCCATAATCCGGCCCGTGAATTCGTCGACGATTTGGACTTGGCCATCGTTCACGACGTATTCGTCGTCTTTCTTAAAGAACGCGTGGGCCTTCAAGCTCTGCTCGATCATATGGACGGTGCCGAGGTGTTCACTCGTGTAGAGGCTCTCGAGGCCGAGTACTCTCTCGGCCTCCTCCATCCCTTCCTCGGTGAGCAGGATATGCTGGCCCTTCTCTTCGGCCGTGTAATGCTTCTCCTTGCGCAACCGGCGGACCATCTCGTCGACTTTGTAGTACATGTCCGTGCTCTTCTCAGGCCGCCCTGAGATGATAAGGGGCGTCCGGGCCTCGTCCACGAGAATTGAATCCACCTCGTCCACGATGGCGTAGCACAATTCCCGCTGCACCCGGTACTCAGGACGGTGCGCCATATTGTCGCGCAAATAGTCAAAGCCGAATTCGTTATTGGTGCCGTACGTAATATCCGCTTTGTACGCGACCTGACGCTCCAGGTGATGCATGTCATGTTGGATGAGCCCGACCGTGAGGCCAAGAAACTCGAAGATAGGCCCCATCCACTCGCTGTCGCGCCGGGCGAGGTAGTCGTTCACCGTGATGAGGTGCGCACCGCGGCCCGTCAGGGCATTGAGGTAAAGCGGCATCGTGGCGACAAGAGTCTTGCCTTCACCGGTGAGCATTTCAGCGATGGCCCCGTGATGCAGCACGATGCCTCCTAAGACTTGGACGTCAAAGGGGCGCATTCCCGTCACCCGCTTCGCGGCCTCGCGGACGACGGCAAAGGCTTCGGGGAGGAGATCGTCAAGCGATTCGTCCTTGGCCAAGCGACCTTTGAACTCGCCCGTTTTTGCGCGGAGTTCTGCGTTGGTCAGCGCCGAGCAGACCTTTTCTTGTGCCGAGACGGCATTCAATACGGGGGTCAATCGCTTGATTTCCCGATCCTTGCTCGTCCCGAAAATACGTTGTAATATTCCGCCTACCATGCTTCACTCGTCTCCATTGATTCGTCCGTGTTACACTGCCCCCGTTGACCGGAAGCGACCCTTCCATGATATCAGAGCAACGGGTTGGCCCACAAACATACCGTCGCGGGAACTTTCCCTAAGCTTCTTCACATCAATGGATTACCGCTTCCTTCTTAGGGAGCGTGAAACCTTCTCTAGTTACCCATAAGGAAATCACGGCCGTTGTTGGGGTTGTACGTCCTTTCTCTCGCCATCTCCAGTTGCCTGGTGGCCGCCTTCGTCCGGCAGGCGCTTGCTGCGTTCGGCTTTGCCGCGGATTTCCAGCAGGGCGTGTATGCCGCCGGGGGCTTGGCCTGTGCCTTCGCGGCTGTTCAGATGTCCTACATCGCATTCTTGCAATTTATTCAGCCCACCCGCTCGCGGGGCCCCTACGCGACCGAGATTCTATCGCAATTATCAGCCCTGGTGTTGCTTCCCTACCTCATGAAGGTTTCGGTGGACTGGCCGGTCGAGGCCATGGCCAAGGTCGAGCCCTTCATCTACGTCAGCGTCTTCGTCGTGGCGCACCTCGGATTCAAACTGGCGACTTTCTTTGCTACGCTGCAGGGCGAGCCTGGGGGGCGTCTTCGCCTTACCGGATGGATTGCCGCCATCGCGATTTCCGGCTGGGGTGGTTACGCAGGCCTTTCCACCTGGCGCGAGGACATGCAAGTACGCGGGCAGCCCACGCCCCTTCGAGAGGCATCGCACTACCGGATCGGAGATACCTACGCAGAGGCGGCCCCGCTGGTCGAGAGCGTCGAAGTCGCTTTTGAAACGTCGCCCATCGACGGATACGGGCTGACGCTTCGCTGGGCGAATCCGCCGCGCACGGAAGAACCTTTGGATGAGATATACGTTGCCGTATCGATGGAGGGCGACGAGACCAAGCCCTATTCACGAAGAGTCACTCTCGACCCAGACAACTGGGTCGAAATGCGAGTCCCCAAGACCTACGTTCCCGCGAACCTTACACGGGCCGTCGTTACCTGGACGCGCGACGAGGTGCCAAAATGGCAGCAGTTGCTCGGTATTCGCATTCCCACCGTCGCGCGCCCCCCTGGACCCGCAGAGGAATACGTCGCGCCGCCCGAAGTATTGCTGGCCGGTCCGCTCGAGCACGGCACCCGGCCCGAGGCGGAGGGCCTCAATATCATATTGATAACGATTGACGGGCTGAGCCCGTCTCATATGGGCCTTGCTGATTCCGAGAACAAGACCACCCCGGAACTCGATCGGCTGGCGGGCCGCTCGGTGGTATTCGTGAACGCCTTTACGCCGGCGCCGGATGTGCAGTTGAACTTCGCGAGCCTCATGTCGGGGCTCCATCCTCTACAACTCGACGGGGGCATCGCCGGCCTCCATGACGCGGCGACGTTGGCCAAGGCCCTTGGGAACGCGAACTATGCGTCGGCGGCGTTTACCGAAGGGGAAGAATCTTCGGCGCGTGACCTCACGTTTCAAAGCGGCGCGGGTACTGCGTTTGAATGGTTCGATTCATCCTACGCGCCGGGGTTGGGCTCGGCGTCTACCTTGGAAAAAGCGCGCGACTGGATCGCCCTTCGCCAAGATCTGAAATTCTTCCTCACCATTCGGTTGCGCGAACTGGCCCAGCTCGAATGGAATCCCCGCTATGCCGAGGGGGATTCTTCGAAACCACGGCAGCGGCCACGGGACATCTACGAAGCAGCGCTGCGTTATATCGACGGCGAACTCGGAGAATTCTTCCGCTACATTCAAGAGCGCGAGACACGGCGCACCACCTGTATCATCGTGACCGCGCCGTATGCTATGGAATTCGACGGCGTATCGGGTCGGCGCAAGGAATTGGGGTTGCGCGAGACGGCGTTGCGGGTTCCCCTCATAGTATCCGTTCCAGGGAAGCGCGCTTCAACGCGAACCGATTTGGTCCGACTGGAGGATCTGCCGGCGGTGGTGGCGGCGTTAACCGGGGTCACGCTTGATGGCCCCACGCGCGGAATGAGTTTTCTACAGGCTCCTTCTTCGGGAGAATCAATCGCGGTTTGGGCGAATACCGGGATGGTCTCGTTGCGAACCGACCGATGGCGCTACACGACCATACGGGATGGCGCAGGGCGGGGGAGTGCGCGATCTCCCTTGGGCCTGTTCGACGTTCGCGGCGCCGGAAATTGGTGGCAGAGAGACGTTTCGACCCGAAACCCGGGGACGGTGCAATCGCTAAACGAGATTCTCTCAGCCACGCTTGGTGAGTGGACGGGAAGCAGTCAGTAACCACCCGTAGATCTGGTGGCTTTAGAAATGCCCCTAGCAGAGAAGCTCCCCGAATAAATCGAGACGTTCGCGGTGCGCAAGCCCCGAAAAATTCGGCCACTGTTGCGTTGCGAAGAATATAGCAATCCCGAGGGAGCTACCCTAAAAGATCGTCCGGTTCAATCAACGGGTCGCCCTTCGCGCAGAGATCGCAGGACTCCGGATCCCAGCTCTTCATGGACAATTCGGCCAGAGGCTCGAAAACGCAGTCGAACGAGGCCTCACCGTCGCTTCGGTCGATGAGCACGGAAACCCCGACAACTTCAGCGCCCCTTTCGCGCAGATGCTCCACCGTTTTTCGCACGGAGCCACCGGTCGTAATAATGTCTTCGACCACCAGAGTGCGTGTGCCGGGCTTCAGCGCGAAGCCTCGCTTCAACGCCTGGCCGCCCTGTCCGTCCTTTTCGGTGAAGACCGCCCGGCACCCGAGATGCCGCGCGGTTTCGTACGATAGGATGATGCCCCCGGTCGCGGGCCCACACACGAGTTCTACGCCCGCGTCGGAAAATTTCTCCGCCATCGCCGCGCACAACGCCTCCGTT
>JAPYPO010000268.1 GCA_029937645.1 Candidatus Hydrogenedentota bacterium | reverse complement strand
TCACTGATATCTACGTATAGAGGCGGAAGAGACGAGAATGCTCACATTTGCGCTTCCCACATACGCGCTGCTCAAGCGCGAACTGCTGGTGCAGCTTCGGATGAAGAGAACGTTTTTCTGGCTGCTCGCGCTGGCGGTCATCACCACCATCATCATTCTCAGGGCCTGGCCCATGGGCGACATCGTCAATTGGAGCGAATTCTCAATGTTCGCGAGCATCATCATGGGAATCGTTACGGGCTCGGCCTACGTCGGCTGCGCACTTTTTGTGCCGGGAATCGCCGCCGTGTCCGTCGTCGCCGAGAAAGAACAGGGTAACTGGGATGCCCTCTACCTCACCCTCATCTCGCCCAAGGGAATCGCTTTCGGAAAATTCCTCGGCTCCGTCACGTTGTACTTGATCTACCTCTTCGCCCTGATGCCCATGCTCGCCGTCGTTTTCTTTCTCATCGGCGTCGATTGGTCCCAGTTTATCACGCTCATCGTGCTCATCATTGCGACAACCTGCACCTTGGCCACCATCGGCATTGCCTGCTCAGTCTCCTGCCGGAAGACCGTTCCCGCCGTGGTTACGAGTTATATCGGAATGATGGTTGTAGCGGGACTGCCCCTGCTTCTACTCCAGATTGCCGTGGAGGTTTTTGACGTCGAATGGATTGAACTTATCCCCGAGGAGGTTGGGTTTGCCCTATCGGGCCTCGCTTCTTTCTTCGGTTTAATTCTCGGCGTTGCTCCGGGCGCGGTCTTCTATTTGCATCTGGCCTACCAGGCCCTCATAGCCGCTGCGGCTGTGCTATGGACGATTCACGTGGTGCGGAAACCGGTTCAGCCTCCGGTGGCAGTTCAAGGCAGGCCGGCTGAAGGTGCCGCCGATACGCCTAAGAACCCACTCGCCCGCATTCGTTCGCTCGTTGCCCGTTCCCGCCGCCGAAGCAAGCCCATCGTCGATTCCCTCAACCCCATGTATGCCAGAGAGATTCGCCACGGGCTGCTCTTTCGCCATATCCATGCCACCATTCTCGGGCTTTTGGTTATTTCCGTAATCGCGGGCTTCAACATAGACCGTGAGAGTGATTTCATTCCTATGTGGGGGCTGTGCTCCTTCGGCCATGGCGCGCTCATTTGCTTATTCATTCCGATCTTTTTCTCGAGCCTGTTTACAAAAGAATCCGCGCTGGGGAACTTGGACATGCTTCTCATGACTTCGCTGACCGCAAACCAAATCGCGAGAGGAAAATATATGCGGCCGCGTCGCGCGTGGGCACGCTCCTGGTCACCAGCCTCGCCGCCAACTCCGTCATGTTCCTTCTTTTTTACCCCGGGCTGAAGGCGGGGGTTGTCCTGACCGTCCTGACGGGACAACTAACGATCTGCGTATGCGCCGCCCTCGTGCTTGTCGCCACGATGTGGGCTTCCATCTTATCGAAGCGGAGTGGAGCGGCAATTATTACCAGTTTCACTTTATCCTTTCTCTCGCTGTATGGGGCGATCACTCTGATCGTGATCCTCTCGATCACGTCTCGAGTGGTCCTCGACGAATCGTTTCTTTACTTGTCCCCTGTGTCGGCGTATGGAATGATTATGGAACCTCTCGTGAGTTGGCCAAATGATACGAGTCTTGCCGGATGGGTCGTGAGTATGGCAATTCACAGCTTTGCGGTTTATGGCTTGTATATAGGGGCAATCCATTGCTACGCGGAAAGAGTTTCCACGACGATCCGGAGAGATTCTGGAAATTAACGGGGCACTCGGTTAGGGTGGAATCGCCGCATCCCCTTCGGGGAAGTTTGTCTAAACGGAGGCTAACCGGGGGAATCGCTTTGCTCATCCCCCGGCTACATGCCTCAGCCCCTTCGGGGCAGGATACTTAACCCGTGACACTCGAACCCGTGACACTCGAACCCGTGATACTCGAACCCGTGATACTCGAACCCGTGATACTCGCGAATATGCCCAAATTTATACGACGGAGATTCCGGCCGGTTGCCCTGTTCTTACTCCTCTGCCTCTCGTCATGCATGGGCGCCTCCGGGCCCGAGGTCGTCGTCTACGCCTCCCTCGACGAATTGTACTCCCGCCCCATCCTCGATGAATTTGAACGCGCGACGGGCATTCACGCGCGCGTCCTCTACGACTCCGAAGCATCAAAAACGACCGGCCTCGTGAACCGGCTGATCTTCGAGCGAAACCGGCCGAGGGCCGACATCTACTGGAGTAACGAAGTCATCCAAACCCTGCGGTTAAAACAGGAAGACATCCTCACTCCCTACGTCTCACCCATGTCCGAAGCGTTTCCAGCCCACTTCAAGGATCCCGAAGGCTACTGGTGCGGATTTGCGGCGCGGGCGCGCGTCATCATCTACAACACCGCGTTGGTTGACGATCCTCCGCGATCAATCCAAGATTTTACTCACGAGAAATGGAAAGGTCGCGCCGCCATCGCCAATCCCCTCTTCGGAACAACGGCCGCCCATGCTGCGGCACTCTTCGCCGCCTGGGGCGACGACAGGGCGAAGGCCTACTTTCGCGCATTGAAGGCTAACGATATCGCCATTCTTCCCGGCAACGCCACCGTGCGCGATCTGGTAGCGCGTGGCGAATATGCCATAGGGCTCACCGACACTGACGACGCGAATGGCGCTGTGTTGGATGGCTTTCCGGTCCGTTGGCATCTTGCGGAAAACGACGTTGCGCTTGGCGACACGCTCATTCTTCCAAACACCGTAGCCGTCATCAAAGGCGGTCCCAACGGCGCTCATGCCAAGACACTCATCGATTACCTGTTGAGACCAGGAGTGGATGAAACGCTGGCTGCGTCGCGCGCGATACAAATACCGATGAACCCCGCGGCGGTGACACCCGAGAATGTGCCCGAGATAGGAGGGATTACGCGCATGGATATTGATTTCGCCGTTGCGGCCGAACTATGGCCGCGCGTCGCACGCTTCATTGAGAGCGAATTTCTGCGGTAGTTGGCGTGAGCTCAGCGCGTGGATCCGAATGTGATTTCGAAACCATCACACTCCGGGTCGGCATCGCTCCACTCGTGACGCACCTGAGATACCCGAGCCAGCACGGGCCCTTCGGCGCACCAGGCCAACATAGATTCAAGCACAGCCGCGTCGCCTTCAAACACGGCCTCCACACGGCCATCATCCGAGTTGCGCACCCACCCTGTTAGGCCGAGCCGGCGTGCTTCCATATAAACGCGATGGCGAAATCCGACGCCCTGTACAAGTCCTTCGACCCATACGTGAAGCCGGGTTCCCGTCATCGACCGACGAATCGGCCCGTGATATTGAAGTCTTCGGCCCGATTGACGAAGCGATCGTGATACTCGGGGTCGGCGATCGCGATCGCGGCGCTGCACGCGACCAACGCGACGATGGGGTTCAAGTCCTCAATTAAGGGGGCAATAATCGCCATAAGATTTCCGCTACCGATGACTCCAACCTTGCTGCTTCCGAGAAACTTGATCCCCACGATTACCGCTTCCTTTTGAATAGCGACCATCTCGCCTGTGCCTCGGACCATCACGTCGCGCGTTGACAAGTTCATGAGAGCGGCCAGTGAATTCTTGGCGGGCATGTAATCCGCCTTGATGAGTGCTTCCAGGGCCGTCAAGCGTTTGACGAGATTTCCGTAGTATGCGTCGTAAGGTTGCTTTATATATTCACGCAGATAGGTTATGGCTTCCCAATCATCCCGTCCACTCAATAGGATGGCGGCATCGACCGCATACTGGGGATTCTTCAACGCCTCCGCGCTCATCAAATTGATAGCCTCTTCATCCTCCAGAGCGAATAGAATCGCCAACGAGCGAAACCATGCCTGCCCTCGTTCGCTGTGAAGGATGCCGCGCAACGCTTCGATCACATCGGGGCCGCCCAAGCGTTTTAGCGCATCATAGGCCGCATCAGACTTCATCGTATCGCGCGACCGAATCCCTCGAATCATTAACTCGATTCCGGATCGATCTCCCAAACGGGCGGCGGCTCGGATGGCCGCAGCACTTACGTGCGCAGTCGGGTCGCTGAGGAGGCGGGTAATGTCCTGGGAGTGCACCGCGTCACCTACGAGGCCGGCCAGCACGGCCGCAGCCGCGCGGGTCGCCTTGTTTCCCGATGCCAGCCCGTTGCGAATTATTTTTTCGTTGGGCCTCTGCCCTGCGTCGTATAGAGACAGAGATGCCGAAATCGCTGTGGACTCATCATTGACGTCTGCAAGTTTTCTCAAATACGCTAACGCGTCCGCCGCGCTTTCGTGCTCGCTGACCGCAACAAGGCTGGCGGCCGACATACGAAGCTCCTGAAGACCGGTCGATCCCGAAAAAATCTCGAAGGCCCGGGCCCCGGCGCGTTCCGCCACATCTCGTTCCGACGGGGACAACATCCCTGCGCGGTTAAGGCTAAAGCGCCGCGCCTGGACCGACTCCCGTTGAACACGGATCTCTTTAACGGAGTCAAAATTATAGCTGCCGCGCTTGCCGTTTTGTTGGACGAAGGTGAAATGCTTCGAGAAGACCTCAATGATCTGAAGGTTCGCGTCGCGCGCACCGCCCACATTTAGCACGACGGTCACCAGCGTGTCGCTGCCGGCCAGCCCCTTTAACGTGCGGCCTTGGCTATCCTGCACGGGCACTTGTGCTTGAGTACAGACGCCCGCGCACAAAACTACAATCGAAAATAGATATTTCAGTATCAACTTCTTTCCCTCCGAAGGCGTTCCGTTCGACCTGGCCAAGCAAGTCTCCATTATATTCGACCAGACGCTCCTGTTTTCAACGTGGCTAACGCAGCGACAACTTCTCGTTCTTGATGAGCCGGTCAAGAAAGCGGCGGGCCGAAGCCAACGACGGGACCAGCGGATGGATTGTCAGCGCTTGGAGAGCGTACTCGTAAGAGTGATGCAGCACCGCTTCCACCGTGAGCCGGTCGCTCTGTTTTACGGCTTGGAAGAGCCCCGTCAGGAAATGAGGTGTGCTGCCCACCCGCCGCGGCCTCAGACCCTTATTGCTGACCGTTACGGGCACCTCAACGCTGCAATCGTCTGGCAAGTCTCGGATGGCGCCGTCGTTGCGAACACACAGAACAAGATCCTTTCTCTTGGGCTGTTCAAGCGCCTCGATCAACGGAACGATCGTTTCCTCGTACCACACCGTGTTGCGCTCGCGTGTCCGGTTGGGAATCGAGCAGAGGCGTTTGTCCCGATACAATTCCAGAATCTGCTGTTCCGCTTCAAAGAGATCTTCCGCCCGATACCGGGCGCAGGCGGTCTGCTTCTTCAAGATCTCATCGCGATGAAAATAGAGGCTGACCGGCCGCGTTGGGATGACCCGGAATAGCTTGATCAATTCGTAATCGAAACCATCCTGCTCGTGCTCCTCGATCCGATCGAGCACCGAAGAGAAACAACTGTCGCCGTCGCACTGCACATCCTGAATCCAGCCCATGTGATTCAGGCCGATGTAGTTCACCTTGAGATCGGAGGGGTCTCGATGAAGGATGGACGAGACTTTTTTGATATAGGTACCCGGGAGATCGCAGACCCCGATGCAGCGAAGCTTTGAGTGGCTGACCAACGCCTCCATGACAATCCCCATCGGGTTCGTCAAATTGATAAACGTGCAGTCCGGATTCACCGCCTCGATGCGCCGCACAAAATCCAACACGACGGGCAGCGTCCGCATCGCGTTCGCAAAGCCTCCAGCGCCCAGCGTTTCATCCCCGATCATTCCGTCCTTCAGAGGCAGCTTTTCATCCCGAAGCCGTGCCTTCATTCCGCCGACCCGCACATGGTTCAAAAT
>JAPYPO010000267.1 GCA_029937645.1 Candidatus Hydrogenedentota bacterium | reverse complement strand
GAAGTATGGATAGCAGTTCCTCCAGGATGGTTTTCCGGGGCCTCCGTGTGTTCCGAGGCCTTCGTGTATCCTGACTCTTTAGCCGTTGCGTTCCAACGTAATTTCATGGGCACGAGGAAACCGCGTGTAAGCCATGCTCCGGGCCGTGTCAATCTGATTGGTGAGCACATTGACTACCAAGGCCTATCGGTGTTGCCGATGACCCTCAACCGTTCGGTGCGCACGGCCTACCTGCCACAGAACGGATCGCGCATCAACCTTCACAGCGTTGACCCCACTCGGTTTGAGCCAGAATCTTTCGAAAACGGCCCGCAGATCGCGCTCGCAGAACAGGGCTCGTGGGCGAACTACTGCAAAGCGGCCCTGAATGAACTGAACACCCACTTTGGTGTCACGAACTTTCAGGGCCTGTCGGCCATCGTAGCCGGGACGGTGCCGCCAGGCGCGGGCCTGAGTTCTTCGTCCGCGCTGACGGTCTCGTTTTCTCTCGCCTATCTGGACGTTTTAGGCCTGCGCTTGGATGAGGATGTGGACAGGCTTGAATTGGCCACCATGTTGGCACAGGCGGAACGCGGCGTCGGAGCGGAGATCGGGGGAATGGATCAAGCTATTCTTCTGTGCGGGCAGCCAGGTTGTGCGATGAAGATCGATTTCGGACCCTTACGCGCCGAGCCGACGCCGTTGTGTGATGGATTCAGCTTCGTCGTGTGTGACTCGATGGTGAAAGCAGAGAAGTCGGGCGCGGCACGGCATCGCTACAACGAGGGACCTCAGTCCTCTCGCCTCATTTGCGCCATGGTGGAGAAGCGCCTTCGTGCGGAAATCGACCCCGAGATAACGCTCCGCAGATTAAGCGAGCTGTGGCTCGGACCGCTCTGTATGACGCACGACGAGGTCGCCGATCTGTTTGACGACTTGTTTGAGAAGGAGACGTTGGCGTTGGCGGATGTGGCCCGCTATCTGGAAGAAGATGCCAAGAAGGTTCGACAACAATACGCGCCCGACCTCGTAGAGCCATCGGAAGGGTTGCCGCTGCAGGCCCGTGCGCGTCATATACGCATGGAGTATCGACGCGTCGAACAGGCGCGAGACGCGCTCATGGCCTGCGATATGGAGCGGCTGGGCGACTTGATGAATGCGTCGCACGCAAGTTGCGCCCACGACTATCGGGTCAGCGTGCCGGAATTGGATCGGCTTGTCGATAGTGCGTTGGAGTTCGGCGCGTTGGGCGCGCGTATGACGGGTGCCGGCTTTGGGGGGTGCACGGTATCGTTGGTTCGCTCGGATGAAGTAGAGACCTTTATTGCCGCAATGAAAAAGATATACTACCCGGAAGAACAGGGCGACGTGCGGATCGGCGACCTCTGTTTTGAAGCGGTCGCGGGGCCGGGCGCGGGATACGAGATCGCCGAGAGGCAGCCCGTGTGATTGGTGGAGCAGGCACTATGATTGTAGAGAGGGAGAGGTCATGAGCGGCTCTACGGCGAGGACGGCTGTGGGAAAATCCTTGCGAGAGCAGTTTGAGGATAGAGAGCGAGATCAGCTCGCCCCATACGCCGCGTTCTCCAGCGAATCCAAGGGCCGGAGCCATCCCGAGGAAGAACATCCGTATCGAACGGCCTATCAACGAGATCGTGATCGAATTCTTCACTCCAAAGCCTTCCGTCGGCTGAAGAGGAAAACCCAGGTCTTTCTAGCCCCAAAAGGGGACCATCTTCGAACACGACTTACGCACACATTGGAAGTGGCCCAGATCGCGCGGACCGCATCCCGAGCCCTGTTCTTGAATGAAGACCTGGTCGAGGCTATCGCCTTAGGCCATGACTTGGGCCATACGCCCTTCGGCCATGCCGGTGAGACCGCACTCAACGAATGTTTCGAGCCGGGTTTTCGCCATTTCGAACAGAGCCTACGGATCGTCGAGTTTTTAGAATCGACCCGACACGGCCCCGGCTTGAACCTAACGCACGAAGTGCGCGACGGGATCCTGTTCCATTCTAGAGGCAAGGTGGTATTGCTCGGTGGTGACGGGCCTGTCGCCAGCACACTCGAGGGGCAGGTCTTGAGCGTGTGTGACGCCATCGCCTATGTGAGTCACGATATTGACGATGCGATCCGCGCGGGCGTGCTGACGATGGCCGACTTGCCGGCGGACGCCATCGAGGTCTTAGGCGAGACGACCTCCGAGCGAATCAACGCGATGGTGGGCGGCCTGATTGAAGGAAGCCCGGACGGCAAGATCGATGTGCAGCCCGACATCAAGGTGGCGATGAACACGCTGCGCGACTACCTGTACCGTGAGCTATACCCGAGCGCGCCGATCAGCGGTGAAATTGAAAAGTCCAAACGTTTACTCGCCGACCTTTACCGCCATTTCGTGGATCATCCCCCCGAAGGATTGCCAACCGCAGCCGCCTCCGATTCGTTGGAACGCCGCGTCGTTGACTTTCTGGCCGGGATGACCGACCAGTACGCGCTGCAACTCTACCAGGAAACGTTCTTCCCTCAAGCCTGGCCGGTATGACGGCAAGGCCGACTCTGGCTGTGGTCGGGGGATCGGGCTTTGTTCTCGAATCGCTCCTGGACACCATTCATGAAGAAATCCCCCTTGCGGCCGACTCTAGCGTGCGGCTCGCGCCGGTCCATCGCGGCGTTTTTCTTATCGGCGAATGCGATGCAACGCCGCTCGCCGTACAATGCGGACGGCGCCATCTCTACGAGGGCGTACCGTATGCGCAGGTCGTGGATTCCATAGACCAACTTGCTCGATTCGGCGTCACCGATGTTTTGCTGACGAACGCGGCCGGGGGTCTTCAGGCCGAGGCGCAGCCCGGCGAGTTAATGGCCGTTAGCCGCGTGACTGCGTGGCCCTTTCGAGGGTGGAAGCAACAGTCTACGGAGTGGGCGATGGATTTTATCCTTCCCGGTTGCGATAGCGTTGGCGAGTACGCCTGGGTGCATGGGCCCAGTTACGAGACGCGCGCAGAGATCGCCACGCTTCAGGCGCAGGGCGCTGCGGCCGTGGGGATGAGCACAGCGCCGGAGGCGGTGCGGTGCATCGAGTTGGGCTTGCGGGTTGGCGCGGTATCGTGTCTCACGAACAATTGCCAGAGCCCGGTGAAGTTAACGCACGACCATGTGATGAACACGGCACGGGAGTCATCCGGGCGCTTGTGCGGGCTGATTCGCAGCTTCATTCAGAACGAGTATCTGCGCAAGCCTTCAGAGGGTGCATAGGACTACAGCTCATCGACGCAGCCAAATCAGTCCAACGGATACCAAGCAAAAGTTTTTACCACCTGTCCCTGCGGCCGACTAGAACGCCTTCCCGTCTATCGCCTCTCCCTCAGGGAGAGGATCAAGGTGAGGGTGGTCTTGAGAACGACTTCCTTAACAGCACACCAACCCCGTACCTGCGGCGAATCGCGGAAGAAACTCAGACTAAACGGAAGCACCTGACCAAGGGATTACTTTTCGCCGCCGATCGATATCAGTTGAGTTGCCGTACGGAAATATATTGATCCATTGGCAACCGCCGGGGTGGCGAAGGAATCGTCGCCTAGAGAATTGTGCGCTAATTGCTCGAAGGTATCGCTTGCGGAAAGCACGAAGACGTCGCCGCGACGCCCCACGCAGAAGAGGCGCCCGTCAACCAGGACGGGGGATGCTAGAAAGCGGCCGCGGATGCGCTCGCGCCACAGGTATTCTCCTGTGGTTGCGCTGACGCAACTCACGGTTCCGTTCTCACAGGTCATAAAGAGCAAGCCGTCTTTGTAAACGACTGTGGGAACAAGGGGAATGGATTTGGTTATCTTAAATACGATTTCACCTTTCTCGTCTTTGCTGTTGGGGGGGCGTAGGGCGACAAGAAAGTCTCCGATGGTCCCTCCGCCGGCGCTTCCGACGATCAGATCGCCGGCCAGCACGGGCGACATGACGCTTCGTGATCGCAGGGCGTCGTTCACCTCCCAGTTGATCGCGCCCGTGGATGCGTCGACACCGGTCATGCCGTTTCCGGTTCCGAAGAACACGATCTCCTTCTTGCCACTGTCAAGCTCGCGCACGCACGGTGTTGCGTAGCCGGCGACGATGGTTTTCCGCTCGAATTTCCAGCGGGTTTCGCCGGTCGCGCGATCAAGGGCAATGGCGTAGCTCTCGCCTGGGTCCGTGATAGGCGTACCCTCTGGCAGATACGGGGCCTGGACTTTGGGGTCCATCTGATCGTTCATAATGATAACCATATCGTCGACAATGATCGGGGAAGGAGCGCCGCCCCACGAAGCCTTGTATTCACCGAAATCGCGCTGCCACACTTCTTCGCCATCGTTGTTGACGGCCAGCATTATGAATGTCTTTGGGGTTGTCCAAGAGACGACCACCCCTTCGGCATCGGCAGCGGGAGTCGAGGAGGCGTAATTGTTGTCGCGATGGACATAATGGGGCGCCGACTTAAACGGCTTCCTCCACATGATCTGTCCGTCTTCCGAATTGATGCAGACCACGCTACGCTCCGCAGTATATTGGTTGCCACACAGCAAGAAGATTCGGTTACCGACGACCACCGGCGACCCGTGCCCCTCTCCCGGCAGATCCGCGATCCAATTGTAATCGTCGTCGGTCCACTCCGTTGGCACGGTTGTGGCGTCGCTGACTCCCGCTCCGTTGGGTCCGCGGAATCGCGGCCAGTCGTCTGAGGCACTCGCCGAAATGGTGGCCAATAGTAAGAGTAAGGTCGCAGTATGTTTCATGGGCTCGCCTCAAGGCTGTTGAAGGTGAATGACGGGCAAGAAAGGGATTACTTCGTGACCGCCACGGGCAAATTCTTTGCCATTGTAGAGAGAGGCCCCTATGAGTTCAACATGCCCCGGTCGCCGGGTTGCGTAGAGCGGCGCTATCAAAGGCCTACAATGGTAGCGCGAAAATAGATGAGGTTAACACCCAACAGGTGAGAAGTACTTTCACCGGTGACCGATCACAATGGTAGGCACCGGAGCGCGCCGCTGCGAAGTTATCCGGCGATTGGGGACATGCATCTTGCCGTTGGGGTCGCCGCGTCCGGTCTAGTTTTCGGTCCAGTATTCGGGCAAGTCGGGTAGGGTGTCGATAAGTATTTCGCGTATGGCCTGGCGTTGGGACCGCGTGATGTGCGGATATTCGACGGCCCTCGATGCGGTCAGAATTTCCCAAAGGCGCCGGAAGACGTAGTCTTTCATTTCCTGTGGCAGCCCGGTGAATTGCGGCGAGTAGATGATATAGCTGAACGGGTACCGAAAGAGCCGCGTCTTCAAATCCAGTGCGCGTAACGAGCGCCCTTGTTTATCATTCGGGCCTCGTTCCCTGAATACCGCCGCAAACGCGGAACTGCCTCGCACGGAATCCCCCAAAGGCGCTTCGTCGGCAAACAACAGAGCGTCGAGGAGGTTATTTCCCGCGTTCGCGATCCTGCGTTTGGTTGAGTCGCTCAGGATAGTCGGGTCTCGTTGCAGGGCCTCATCGAGCACGGCCTGATCGCGCAGGGCAAATTGGGTGTCGAAGTTGGCCTCGGTGATCACGTTGTGAATCTGGGTCTGGTGCCCAAGCACCATCAGCGCCACGATGTCGCTGTGTTTTGTCAAATACTTCTTCGCGCTCACCCGCGCATCCACCGTCTCACGATTGGCACCCTTTTCCATGTCCAACGCCGCATCGCGTTCCAACTCTTCCGCTATCACATTCCCCATGTGCCGGGTCCGGCCGTGGATTCCGGTCACGTACCAGCCTCCCCACCGTTTTTCAAAGGGACTCGCGTCGGTGGTGATGTGGGTCCCTGCCTTCAGAATTGGATACCCTTTGTCAT
>JAPYPO010000266.1 GCA_029937645.1 Candidatus Hydrogenedentota bacterium | reverse complement strand
CGTTCATGCCGGTGTCGCTTCCCGCGGCGCAAGTGGTCGATAGACTGGTTCGACGTCAACCGCAGGAGCCACGCTACGAAGCCGCCCGAGGGCTGCCACGAATCGATTTTTCGATGGACCTTAAGAAAAGCCTCTTGGGTTACATCCAGCGCGTCTTCCCGGTTGTTCGTAATCCGGTAGGCGACAGCGAAGACCCGGCCCTGGTGTCGGCGTACCAGTTCCTCGAAGGCCTTCTCGTCTCCACCGCGAAGCGCGAGGGCGAGGGCCTCATCAGACAACTCCATCATAGGTGCCGTATTTTCCAGGTTTACCAAATTAACGCATGCCTTTGTCGAAAGGTTTACATCTGGGAGGCTTTTTGACAGGATAGCAGGATTGGGCGGGATGGTTCAGGGCTTGATTGACGTCCTAAGAAACACTCGCGATCTCATAGCTTCTTTTCGGTCAAGGGTATCGATGTGGGGCCGCCGCCCTCGGGGGTCGTGGGGCACGTAAGGCCATACCGCGTATATCAACGCAGGCCTTTTCAATACTGATATGCTGATCGTTAGGTGCTTGAGGCGGGCTGCTACTGGACGATGGCCTTGTGCTTCGAGTGTTTCTCGATTTTTTCTTGGACGCCTTCGAGCGTCGGGTCAAGGCGAATGGCCCGCCTCCACTCGGCTATGGCCAGGTCCTTGTGGCCAATTAGTAGGTATGCGTCTCCCAGATGGTCCCTGAGGACCCCATCGTCCGTGTTCATGAGGCGGATGGCGCGGCTGATAAATTCGACGGCGAGCCCGCCGCGGCCCATGCGGTAGTAAATCCATCCGAGGCTGTCCAAATAGAAACCGTTTTCAGAGTCTTTCTCTAGGGCGTGGAGCAGGAGTTGCTCCGCCTCGCGCAGGTTGGTGTCTTGCTCGGCCAGGTGGTAGCCGAGGAAATTCAAGACGTCTGGGTCCTCCGGGTCGAAATCGAGGCAGGCGCGCAAGTGGCCTTGGGCATCTTGGGGTCGATCCAGTTCCTCGTAGAGGGTCGCGAAGTAGAAGTGGAGCCACTTGTCGCCCCCGAAGTTGGCGAAGACATTTAGCAGAGTTTCTTCGGCCTCCTCGTGCTTTTTTAGGGTCATAAGAAGACGGCCCATGACGATCTCAAGCGTGTAGGAACGGCCCACGTCTTGGAGCAGTTCTTTCAATTCGCGTTCGAGGAAGGCACCCGCGTCTTCGTTGCCGAAAAGTCCGAGAAGGCCGTTGAGGTATAAGTCACACTCTAAATTGAGATTGCCCTCGGTGGTGCCGAGTTGCTCTACGAGCGCCGCGACGGGCTCGCCTGCCTGCTTCCGGGCAAGACCCTGTAGTACGGTTCCGATGAAGGGCGATTCGCTCAGCGCAGGGATGCTGCTGGCGGTCTTGAGCTTGCCTTCGCGAAGCCGAAGATAGTTACGGGATATGCGATACTGAACGTTGCTTGGGCCGTTTTGATCCTGATCGAGCTGGATCACTTCGTCGTAGAGCTTGATGGCCTTGGCGTAGTCGGCGGTGCGCGCGTAGCTTCCGGCGAGGTTCACGGTGGCACCCAGATTGCCCGCGTCTTGTTCGAGGTAGTTTTCGAAATGGCGGATGGAATCGTCGAAACGGCCCGTTCCCTGATAGACGACCCCGAGCAAGTAGGACGCCTGTACTAATTTGGGGTTGATGCTGAGGGATTTTTCCAGGGCTTCGATGGCACCGTCCGTTTCGTCGATGCGTGCGAGGTTGTAGCCCAATTGATATTGGAGTTGCGCGGAGTCGGGCCGGGACTCGGCAAGCTTGGCGTACACTTCGATAGAGCCGACGAGATCGTTGGATTGCGCTTGTGCCTGGGCGAGCGCCTGGAAGGCAAACACGTTGTCGGGGTCGATATCGATGGCATCGATATAGGCTGCCACGGCCTCGTCCGATTGGCCCATCTCATCGTAGATGCGGCCGAGCGTGACGCGCATGAAGATGTCGTCGGGCGTATTTTTTACGGCCCGCTTGGCCATGATGAGGGCGTTCTCGAAGTCTCCCCCCTGAAAGTAGGCCGTGAGCAGTTCTAGCTGGATGCGCGTGTCCGTCGGGGCGAGATCGGCCGCCTGACGCAGTTCCCGCAATGCGGCCTTAAATTCGCCGCGCCGCTTGTGAACGACGGATGCGAGGTAGTGGCTCATGGCCCGCGCTTCGTCGGTATTGGATCCACGATGGAGGCCGCTGGATTGTGCGTGGGCAATGCCCGTGCTTATCGGGGTCGCGCAGCCAACGAGGGAAACAATCAGGGCGGCTATGATGAGTCTCATGTTGAAGGATCCTCTTTACTGAATAACGGCGCCGTTTCCAACGACCGTGAAATAGGGGCAAAGGATTTCCGATGGATAGGGCATGGGCCCAAGCGCTGAAGTGCGTCCATATGCGCGCGTGTGCCGTAGCCCTTGTGCTTCTCGAATCCATACCCTGTGAATTGTTCGGCTAATTGTTTCATGATGCGATCCCGCGTCACCTTTGCCACGATGCTTGCGGCGGCGATGGAGTGGGATCGCTGGTCTCCCTTTACAATACGCTTTTGGGGCAGGTCCGTTCCACGTATGGAAAATCCGTCGACGAGGAGGAATTCGGGGGGCGTCGGAAGCGCCTGCGCGGCCTCGACCATCACGCGGTAATTCGCGGGCTGGATGCCCATGCGATCAATGGCGTCCGCGTCAATGATAGCGGCCCCGATTTCGTGGGGCCCCTCTTCCAGTTCCGCGAACAGGCGCTCTCGCTGGCGTTCGGTCAGGCGCTTTGAGTCGTCCAGCCCGTCTAAGGGTCCGTGGAGAATTACGGCGCCGGCTACGATCGGCCCCGCTAGTGGGCCTCGTCCCGCCTCGTCAATCCCAGCGATTCGACGGTAGCCGGCGACGAAGGCCTCTCGCTCGAAGATTGTTTTCTCGCGCACCTCCTCGGAGAGTGCGTCGCTTTCGAACCAGATGGGGAGCGGGTCGGCCATTTGCCTTAGTGGTGCTCCTTACCATGGAGGTGAGGCTGCTGATCGCGGCGGAGGCTCAGATTAAACGGAAGTACCTGAATGTGGGACCGCCGCCCTCGGCGGTCTTTTGAAGGCAGTGTGGCCTTAGGTTCCCCATGAGCGCCGAGGGCGGCGATCCCACATTTATGCACTTGACCAAAATGTAGCCATGTATGCACTCAACCGAAAAACGGCCATGAGATCTCAAGTGTTTCCCACGAGCAGTTCTTGGGACGCAGGTGATCCCGAGACTCGATTGCCCTAGCTCTTCTCGGTTTTCGTGTAGCCTTTGGCTTTCAGACGCGCGGCCTTACCGGAGCGATCGCGCAGGTAGTAGAGCTTGGCGCGGCGCACTTGGCCTTCGCGGATCACTTCCACTTTCTCGACGCGCGGGGAGTGGAGCGGGAAAATACGTTCGACGCCTTCGTTGAACGCGACACGCCGCACGGTGAAGTTTGCGTTGGAACTGCTGCCTCCGTTGCGGGCGATCACGACACCCTCGAAAATCTGGATGCGCTCCTTCTCGCCTTCGACGATGCGGAAGTGGACCTTGACGGTGTCCCCCACGTTGAATTTGGGCAGGGCATCATCGGACCTGCGTTGTGCCTGTTCAACTTCTTGTAACAAATTCACGGCGCTATCTCCTGGCTTCGGGGCCGTTCTCTAGGCCCGCTCCATCTGCTTCTTCGTTAAGTTCAGCAAGCAGCGCCTGATCTTCGGGCACGCTCTGTTGCAACAACTCCGACCGCCGCGCCACGGTGGCGCGCAAGGCTTCTTTCCTTCTCCAGCGCGCAATCGCGGCATGGTTGCCGTTCTTAAGCACACTGGGCACAGTCATGCCACGAAATTCGTCTGGCCGCGTATACTGCGGAGCGCCCAATATCCCGTCGTAAAACGAATCGGTCTCGACCGACTCGAAGTCGCCGATGACGCCGGGCACCATGCGGCTAATCGCTTCTATAATCGTCAGCGCAGGCAGCTCGCCTCCGCTTAAGACGTAGTCACCTACGGATATCTCATCAGTGCATAGGCCTTGTGCTACGCGCTCGTCCACGCCCTCGTAGCGTCCGCAGAGCAGGACTAAATCCGGAGCGGCCGCCAGTTCGCGTACGATACTTTGATTCAACGTGCGACCGCGAGGCGACAGTAACACGACGCGCTCCAGGCTGTTCTGGTCTCTTAAACTTTCGACGGCCGCGTATAGCGGCTCGCATTTCATCACCATGCCGGGCCCGCCGCCGTAAGGGGCATCGTCCGCGGTTCGGTGCTTGTCGAGCGCAAAATCTCGTATGTTCGTCAGGCCGACTTCGATCCGGCCTTCCGCAATCGCCTTACCCAGAAGACTCGCCTTGAGGGGGCTCTCCAATATCTCTGGGAACAGGGTGAGTACGTCGATCCGCATCGCCTTATCCCCTCTTGCCGCCGCTCGTCGCCGTTAAGCCAATCCTGTTAAGCCAACTGTTCGCTGGTGTCGTCGTCCACTGCGAACCCTTCTATATCCAGCACGACAATTCGCCGTGATTCGAAATCTATCTCTTTCACTACCTCACGTACCGCCGGTAGCAAGAACGAGCCGCCATTCGTCTTTTCCACTTCGATGACCATGTGGGCTGCCGTCTCGAATGCGCCCGCGACTGTTCCGAGGGTCTCCCCGGACACGGTCACCATCGTCATATCAGTCAATTCCTCGGGCGCAAAATCCCAAGGGCTTCTGGGCTGCAACTCCTCTTCGAGGACGACGACCTTTGCGCCCTTCATGCCGCGCACCACATCCTTCGACACGCCGGCCGTGAGCGTTGCCGTGGCCTTCTTGTCGCTGTCTATCCGTAGCGCGGCCACTCGGCAGCGCAGCGTGGTGCCGGATTCACAGGACACGTGGAGCCACTCTAATGTCTCGAATTCGGAACGGCGTCCTTTGCCGATATCTATGTGCAACTCGCGGCGCGCCGGATTGACGGAGCGGATACGCCCTATCGAGACGTACGCTTCCGCGTCGGTCACGCCGGGATCCTCTTACTCGACGATATCGAGCGTCGCCCGTACGTCGAGCTTGGCCGCAGCCGAACCGACGAGGGTGCGCACGGCCTTCGCAACGCGCCCATTCCTACCGATGATACGCCCCATGTCGTCCTCATGCACACGCAGCTCATAGGATTGGCCATGGTCGCCCTCGATGACGCGGACTTGCACGTCTTCGGGATGCTCGACAAGTTTCTTGGATACCAGTTCGATTAATTCTTTCATGGGAGTTCTTTCTCGCTCGGGGCGAAGGTTATTCGGCCGTCGCTTCCGCAGGCTCTTCGCTCACGGCTTCTTCGGCCTTGGCGCCTGTGGCGTGCTTCGTCATGATGCCGGCCTTGGAAAAGATTTTGCGCACGGTATCCGAAGGCTGAGCGCCCTTCGAAAGCCATTCCAATGCGCGTTCTTCCTTCACCGTGGTAACGGGCTCGGGTCTGGCGCAGGGATGATACAGGCCGATCTCTTCGATGGATCGCCCCGTCATCTTTTTGTGCTGGTCCATCACGACGATGCGGTAGTACGGGGCATGCGTTCTGCCGCCGCGTTTGAGTCGAATTACGGTTGCCATGGATTTCCTCTCTCTATCAGTTTCGATTGGATTCGCGGGGAGGCTTATCGCACCCCGGGAAAGGTCGGCATGCCAGCAGCGGCTCTTTTGCGCCCCTTGCCTTTACCGCCCTTCATCATTTGTTTCATCATTTTTCTGGACTTATCAAAATCTTTGATCAGCCGGTTGACGTCTTGAACCGCTGTACCACTTCCTGCAGCGATGCGTTTGCGCCGGCTTCCGTTCAAAATCTTCGGCTTGCGCCGTTCCTGCTTGGTCATGGACCGAATAATCGCTTCCACGTACTTCAATTCGTCGTCGTCCATTTCCGCACCCGGGCCCATCGATTGTCTG
>JAPYPO010000265.1 GCA_029937645.1 Candidatus Hydrogenedentota bacterium | reverse complement strand
TAGGAGAAGAAGGCGTGCGATCGGTTCTCGATTGGGAGATCGCGCATCTAGGCGATCCCGCAGAAGATCTCGGCTGGATCTGCGTCAATTCATGGCGCTTCGGACATTCAGACAAGCCCGTCGGCGGCTTCGGCGATCGCAAAGAATTACTCGAAGGCTACGCGAGCGCCGGCGGCCCCGAGGTCACACTCGAAGATCTAAAATTCTGGGAGCTCTTCGGCTCGTTGAAATGGGGGATCATGTGTATGAGTATGTATGACTCCTTCCGGCAGGGCGCCCACCGGAGCGTCGAGCGAGCCGCCATCGGCCGTCGCTCCTCGGAAGCCGCCATCGATATTTTGAATCTCCTTCGAGAGGAGGGATAGGCTATGCAGGATCAACCAAGCCTCGCAGAGCTGGTGTGTGCCGCCCGCGAGTTCCTAAGCGAACATGCCCTACCCGAGCTGTCCGGGCATACGGCCTTCCACGCGCGCGTGGCGGCAAACGTACTTCGGATCGTCGAAAGGCAACTGGTATCGGGAGAAGAGCACGAGAACGCGGAAGTCGACCGGCTGAAAGCGCTACTCGGCGACACGGGGAGCGCCGAGGATCTCAACCGGCAACTCTGCCGCCGCATTCGCTCGGGCGAGTTCGGCCTCGACACACCGGGGTTATTCGATCACCTATGGGCGACCACAATCGGAAAGGTTGCCATCGACCAACCCAAGTATTCAGGGTACAAGAAGGCACTGGGGGAAGCGAAAAGTTGACAGCGCTCACGGCGTGATCCGATCCGTCCAGTGCTTTGAATAACGAAGATATCCCCCCGGCCCCCAGGGCGGAACATGACTCCGCCCTGCGAAGAAACTTCAGTGCTTTTCCTGCGGCCACACACGACCTAAATCAGAATTCACACGGACATACACAGTAGACGCCACGCGCCGCGCTCGACAGAGGCCGGTCATTTTTGGCACTCTTACGCCTTTCATAACGGAGGAAGTACTAAATGATGGTGTTGCACAATTTCCTGGATTACCACGCTCGGGATTTCCCGAACTGCGATTGCGTCAAGTTCGGCGACCGTCTCATCAACTATGGCGAGGCGCGTTCCATGGTAAACCGCATTGCAAATGCGTTCATCCGCTTGGGGCTGAAAAAGGGTGACCGGGTTGCCTATCTCTCCAAGAACTCCCTCGAATATCCTTTATTCCTATTGGGCGCATCGAAAGCGGGCACCCCGCCGGTTCCGCTCAACTACCGCCTCGCGCCGCCCGAGTGGAAATACATCATCGACGACGCCCAGGCGAAAGTCCTCTTCGTCAGCCCGCAATATGCGGCGGAGATTTTTTCGATTCGCGAGGAATTAGAGACGGTCCAGAAAATTATCGTGATGGACCGCGAGCCACTCGAGGGCTTCGACGCATTTTATCCGTGGATAGAGGCAGAGGAGGATACGCCTCCGGACCGTGAGATACTGCCCGAAGACGATGTGTACCAAATGTACACCAGCGGGACCACCGGCCACCCGAAGGGAGCGGTCCTGACACATGCCGCCGTAACCACCCACATCCATCAATACCAATACCGCTTCCGGCGGGAACCGGGAGATTACGGCCTCATTGTCGCGCCCATGTACCACGCCGCGGGAGCGACGAGCGCGTTCGTGAACATATCAACGCGCGGCGTGTTGCAGATTATGGAAGATTTCGACCCGGCTGAAGTGGTGCGGGCCTTATCCGAAGACAACATCTCCCACGTCACGCTCGTGCCCGCGATGATCCAGGCCTGCCTGGTCAAGGTGCCGGATGTCGCGGAACGGAATTTCGATAGCCTGAGGACCATCTCCTACGGCGCATCGCCCATCGCACTCGAGACGCTTCGAAAGGCACTTGACGTATTCAAATGCGAGTTCTACCAAGGATACGGAATGACCGAATGCTGCGCGGTCCTTACGCAGATGACCCATATGGACCATCAGCGGGCTCTCGCGGGTGAGCCCCATCTCCTGCTTTCGGCCGGGCAGCCCGCCCTCGGCACAGCAGTAAAAATCGTCGACGAAGATGGGAACGAAGTGCCCCGGGGCGAAGTGGGTGAAATATGTGGGAAGGGCCCGCAAGTCATGCGGGGCTATTGGAATTTACCCGAAGCCACCGCGAAAGCCCTCGAGGGCGGATGGATGCATACGGGCGACGCCGGCAAGATGGATGACGAGGGCTTCCTGTATATCGAGGACCGCGTGAAGGACATGATCATTTCCGGCGGAGAGAACATTTATCCGCGAGAAGTCGAGAATTGCATCTTCGAGAACGAGGCCGTCGCCGACTGCGCGGTGATCGGGATTCCCAGCGAGAAATGGGGCGAGGCCGTCGCGGCGATCGTCGTGCTAAAGAATGGCGCCGAGTCGGATGAGGCAACGATCATCGAGGCCTGCCGCAAACTCATCGCCCACTTCAAATGCCCAAAGTCCGTCGAGTTCGTGGACGAACTGCCGCGCAACGCAACCGGGAAAGTCTTGAAGCGAGTCCTGCGCGAGAAATACTGGAAGGGCCAAGATCGCGGCGTCTCCTGATCCGACGGAGACAGCCTCGCGCTTATTTTTTTATCGAACGGGCGGGCGTTTCGCTGACCGGATAGCCCGCCTCCACGGGAATCCGCAGCATCGGTATCTCCCCGCTCTTATCCACCTTCGGCCGAACCGTCACTATCTTCCGGCTTTTCGCCCGATCCAACGCGTCCTCCACCGACGACGCCTCGGCGAGCATTTCCAGATTGCAGCGCGTCGGGAAGATGACCGTCCACTTTCCTTCGTCCGCTTCCTTCAACACACGCTGCGGCGTAATCCAGACGGAATCCACCGACTCCGATCCGTCGTGCTCCGCCAATTGGCCTTCCGGCGCGCGCGTTATGTAAAATCGCGTATCAAAACGCTTCGGCATCATATCCGGCGTGACCCAATGCGCGAAGGGATGCATGTCCTCCGTCGCCAGCGCAAGATTCTCCTTCCGCACCATCGCCAGCAGGCCCCGATGGGCACTGTTCAGCGCGTCCCGGTAGTGGTCGAATGAGGCCAGCCGCTCGCCGGACACATACGCACCCGAAACCTTCTCCCGCGCCAGCAACACACCGCACTCCTCGAACGACTCACGGATCGCGCCAACCTCGAACGCCCGTTCCTCCTCCGACAAGTCTTCCGCCCCCGAGACGAAATCCACGAACCCCGAATTCCCATCCTCCGGCTCAACCTTACCCCCGGGAAACACAAGCGCTCCTGAAGCGAAATCAATCTTGTGGTGACGTACCACCATAAACACTTCCAGCCCATCAGCCGAATCCCGGCAAATCAAAACCGTAGCCGCCGGAACGATAGGGACTTCTTTTTTCTCAGGCATGCGAATGGCTCCAGTAGATTCAAACTCGCATCATAGAGGACGAACGGAGGGAGTAGCAAAAATGGCTTTCAAGGGGCCTGGCTTTTTCAAGGAAGCCCTGCTAGAAAGAAAGCTCCACCTTCTATTCCCTCAAGAAACTAAGCAAAAAAAGGACTGATGCAAGCGAAGCGAGGTACGAGCGGAGACGTGTCTGTCCCTTTTATTGCGGCGCAACCCCATGTTTCTTGCGGCCCGACCCCATGCGTAGCGGGAGTTTGCATGAACAATTTGCATAAGCATTCTGAATGTTGAATCACACCACTAGCTACCGCATCGCGAAAATTACGATGTTAAAGCCGAGAGCAATCGAGGTGTGCAGGAAGGTTCCGTACCAGATCGAGTTCGTGCGCAAGGCAAGATAGGACAACGCCAACCCCACCGGAAACGAACCGAAAGCTTCGAGCGGCACCTTCGCCGAATGCAAGTAGACGTACGGAACCAGCGAAAGAAGCACGGCAGGATACGGCCCGTATTCCTTTTTGATTCCGAAAAGCACAAAACCCCTGTATAAGAATTCGCCGACAGACATGACCACGATGAAGCGGATCACCTGACCGTCGAATAGCTCCCCCCAGGTGTCGTATCGGCTCATCGAATTCGCGTAGTAACTGCGGAAGGAGTCATTCAATAGGAGCACGATAAAACAGGGTGTGTAGAGAAGATAAAAGATCCCGCAAATACGCAGCCCCGCCCGGATGTTGCCGAGTCCAAGCCCAAACTCGCGGAGGCGCTCCCTCAACAAGAGGATCAACGCAATGGGGACCGCTGCCCGCAGGACCGTCGTAAAGGTAAACCCATAATCGCGGGCAGAACGGGCAAGGCTACCCCCGCCCAATTGCCGGAGGAAATCATAGTACCAGTCGCCACGCCAATACACGGGGGCGAGCAGGACGAAAATAAAGACGGCGACGAGGAGTGTAGGCCGCCACCGGAAACCAACGAAATCGGCTTCCTCACGACCGAGCCGCGCGGCGATGCCGCATAAGATTTCCGCGAGCCTGCGAATGGGGCACCCTTCCGTACCGATTCAACCGAACCCGGGACCGTCCTTCTGACATGCGCTCGCTCGACTTCCGTTCGGCGTTCAGCGCACCGGACTGGCCACCCGGATATTGCTCATCGACCAGGTCAGTTTCGCAATATAGCAGAGCGTATCAGCACATCGTTTCATCATGATGTCCTCCTGTCCGCCGTTTGTAAATTCCGGACGCTAACCAGAGAGCAATCGTTGTGCCAAATCGGCCTGTTTTTCCTAAAGCCATACCTTACGACCATTTACCAGAAATCAGCCGTGGCAGCGTCGCATGGCATAGCACCGAATTGGGCCAAATGTTGTCGGAATTGACTCATTTCAGCACACCCGCCAACTCGATAATTGGCGGGCGCACAAATATTATCGTATCGACATCAGATAGGCAACCACATCCCGCGCGTCTTCCTTCGACATGCGAAACGGCGGCATGGGGGATAAGGGCTTGTCCCCGCGGCGGGTCTTGCCGGTAGTCAGAAAGTGGATTCCTTCCTCCACACTGTAACCCGGCAGGCCCGCGATCGATGGCGCAAGCGTGGCCCACGCCGACTTGGGAAACGGCGATTCCACGGGCATAGAAGCGCCGCGAAGCAGCTTGGATTTGTTCAAGCGCCCCTTCTCATCCCGCGGCGAATGGCACTGAATGCACATGGCCACCTGATGAACGATGTACTTGCCGTGCGCAATATCGGCGCCTTCGCCTTCATTCGCCTGGACCTCCGACCGATCCATATAGACGCCCATCCCTAGCAGCGCGATAAAGGCTGCAACCATAATCTTCTTCATGAAATTGCCTTTCTGTTTCACCCAAATTTTCCCGTTCGAACCGCAATTATACACGGATAAGGAAGGAAAGGTAAGAAGGTACTCAGCCTTGAACGCTCGCCGAACTACTCCATCCACTTTTGTTGACAGCGCTGGCAACGCCAATGCTTGAGGTCGCGGCGCGACAACGAAAGGCCGAGTACATACAACGGAAAGGAAAGCAGCGAGGCCAGCGAAAAACTTGGAGTCACGTCATTCGCGCCGCACTCGGGGCACGCGGGGATGGGCCGGCCATACATATTTTCCGGCCCGGATTCGAGGCTCTCATTCCAAAGCGCCTCGTCGTCGTCCTCCGAAATTTCGACGCTGAGCATAGCCTCGGCGCGGTGGGCATCTTCGTCCAACACAAATAGGCGAACGCTCCCAGACAGAATCGGGATGCGCAAGGCACTCATGTTCTCGTTCTCCGACAGGGTTTCGATCCCGTCCGATTCGAGCATCGAGCGCACCAGAGCCAATTCGTTAAGATCCCTGAAGGTCCCTATTTTCGTGTAGCCGTTGGGCACGAGTATGCCTTTCTGTGTTGTCCGCTGCGGAAACTATAGTCGAGACGCTCCACGCCCCACAACTGCCCGCGAAGCGGATTCTGACTGTTAAGGACGCCTCTCTTATCCAAGCAACCTCTCGGGAGGGCGAGCGTACTCGCGAGCTGTAGGCTATCTGGCATACCGC
>JAPYPO010000264.1 GCA_029937645.1 Candidatus Hydrogenedentota bacterium | reverse complement strand
ACCGTGACCTGCATGGTGATCCAGGTATTCTCCAACGGCAACGTCATGCTGGATGGGACGCGGAGCATCACGGTAAATCGCGAAGATTCAAAAATTCGGATTTCCGGGATCGTGCGCAGTCGAGATATTACTGCCCAGAACACCATTCAGTCCAACCAAATGGCGAGCGCAAAAATTGAACTGCTCGGGAAGGGCCCGCTTTGGAATAACCAACGGCGCGGTTTCTTTACAAAATTGCTGGACTGGTTCTCGCCGTTTTAATCGCTGTTCGGTATTCCTGTAGAAGAGGTGAAGATGACATCTGCTAAGTCCATGCTGAAAGCGTTCGGTTCGATAACCCTGATCGTGACGGTCGGCTGCGCGGCGCTAACATTATTTGCGCCAACCGCAAACGCCGTGCGTATCAAGGACTTGACCGAGATTCAAGGCGTTCGCGGAAACGAGATCCAGGGCGTAGGCCTAGTTGTAGGTCTTGCCGGGACCGGCGATAGCTCGAAGGCCGCACAGTCCGCGCAAGAAAATTATCTGCTCCGGATGGGCGTCATCGTGGACAATATTAATGATCTGAAAACAGATAACGTGGCTATGGTATCCGTGCGCGCGACGATTCCTGCGTATGCAAAGGAAGGCACGCGGATTGATGTGCAAGTCAACTCGCTCTTCGACTCGGAAAGTCTTGAGGGCGGCACCCTGATTTCCACCAATCTAACGGAATTGGGCGGCGAAGACGTCTACGCCGTCGCCCAAGGCGCCATCTCCGTCGGCGGATTCAATGTGAACGCAGGCGGTGCCAGCGTAACGCGCAATCACGTTACCGTCGGCAGGATTCCCATGGGCGCCTATGTAGAGCGGGAGGTCCCCTCGACGATTACAGACGGCGAGCGCATCATGCTAATTCTCAAACGGCCCGACTTCGCGACGGCCAACAATATCCAGGTAGCCATCAACGACGCCTTGGGAGATAGCGTCGCTTCGGCGCTGAGCGGTGGCGCTGTGGGCGTCACGATTCCCATGGCGGATCGCAGGAACCTGTTTGGATTTATCGCGCGGGTACAAGGGCTCTCGGTGGAAGCGGATGTGCCGCCTGCCCGAGTGATAATTAACGAGCGGACTGGCACCATCGTCATCACAGGCGACGTCACTATCCGACCGTGCCAGGTCGCCCACGGCAGCCTGACCATCACCGTCTCCAGCGAATCACTCGTATCACAGCCGAGGGCTTTTTCGGCAGGGGAGACGACCGAAGTAGAAAATTTGGACATTACGGTCGTCGATCCCATCGTCAACCTGATGCCGGTTGAGGGCGTTTCGGCGGATGACGTGGCCAGGGCCCTGAATAGCCTCAAGGTAACGCCGCGCGATATGTTCGCCATCTTCCAAGCGATTCGGCGAGCCGGCGCCATGGACGCGGACCTGGAGATCATGTAAATGACCTATATCGATCCCATCGCGCACCGGGCCTGGAGCCCCTCAGATGTCGAACTCAACTCACCGGCGCGCGAAAAATTGGCACTGAAGGAGTTGGAACAGGTCTTCATTTTCATGCTGATGAAAGAGATGCGTAATACCGTGCCCGAGGGCAAGGGCATCTTTGAATCCAGTTCAGAACTGACGACCTATCAGGAAATGATGGACGACGTCGTCAGCGAGAAAATGGCGGAGGCCGGGCAATTTGGGCTGGCGAAGATGATTGGCGAGCAGTTGCGTATTCAGGAACTCATCAACAATGTGGGCCCAACGACCAAGCACGAGCCAATTCCCTTGGAAAAAGAAGCCCCTTCGTTCAAATTGGACGGGGCACGGCCCGCGCCCATTCCGCTCGAGGAGCAAGGCGGGGAGTTCGATCTTGTTCTGTTGTCCGACCACAACCCTATTAATTTGTAAAGATTTGGGCACAAAATACCGATAATGTTGTCTAGAACCGGGAGAGCACGATGGGAATACTAGAAAGCCTAGCGCCGATTAACACCACCTTGAAACTCGTTTCCAGCATCGTCAATAGAGGCGGTCGGACGCGTGGGCCCAAGGCAGCGCAACCCGAGAGTCCCCGTTCCTTTTCAAACGTCCTGGATCAGCGCGTGAGGGCGGATCGGGCGGCCGATGCGCAGGCGCGGCACTTTATTTCGCTGAACGACTCAGACGGCGACCTCATGCTTTCGATTACCGAAACGGGGATGAGCGAACGCGCCTTTGCCCGTCTCGATTCGGATGGCGATTCCCTGCTGAGCCGCCAAGAACTTGCAAAAGCGTACTCAACCAACGAATAGAGAGTGATGGCTCCAGAACAACATACAGCCGACTTACTGGACGAATTGTGCGTCCTCTTTGGCGACGAACTCGAACGCCAGGAAAATGTGCTGAGACTATGCCTAGCGCAAGGCGCTGCGGCCCGCGCCCACGACGTCGGGGTGCTCGAGGCAAGAACGGAAGCACTCACCGCGCTGCTCGACGAGGAAGCCGAGTCGGAACCCCGTCGCTTGGAATTGTTTGGCGCACTGGTGCGCATCTACGAACTTCCCCTGGAACGCCAGACACTCACCCATCTAATCGCGGTCCTACCGGAACCCTGGCGACGCCACGCAAGCGAGTTTCAGTCCAGGGTGCGCGAAGTCCTCGAAGAGTCCCGGCGCATCGTGCGCCGAAATACCTGGGCGATGCGGCGATCCTCGCGAATGGCCAGTGCCGCGGTAGAAGCCCTGGCCGGCGCCGCCGGAGCGCCCGGACGCGGCTACGATGCTGAAGGTGTCGAATCCGCGTCGTACATAGCACCCTCGACCGGGATGGACACGCAAGGATAACCCGGACAAGCAAGGATAACCCCATGCCTACACCGCAGCGATCAAGCAAGATAGGGAACGTATAATGGGCGCCATTCGAGTCACACAAGGTTTACTCACGAGCCGCACCTTGAGTAATCTTTCCGCGCAAACGCGCCGCATCCTCGAATTACAAGATCAGATATCGACAGGCTTTCGTGTGACGCGCCCCTCTTCCGACCCCATCGACGCGCGGCGCGCCGTAAATACCCGCACGCTAATCGCCCAAAATGAACAGTTTATCTCCAATATATCCGACGTGACACCCTTCCTCGCGGAGACGACCGCGACCCTGCAGCAGGTCGTGGATATTATCCAGCGGGCCCGCCAGTTGACCATTCAAGGCGCGAACGGAACGAACTCCCAGAGCCAACTCGATACCATCGCCCTTGAGGTAAATGAACTACTCGAATCCGCCGTCGAGGCCGGCAACCACACGACCAGCGGACGCTATATATTCGGCGGCACTCGAACCTTGTCCGAGGTATACACCGTAACGCGCGTGGGCGGAGATATCGCAACCGTTACCTTTAACGGCAACACAGACACCATCGCCGTGTCCGTCAGTCAGCGGGCCGACGTGAGGATTAACGAATCGGGAGTCCAGGCCTTCGATGGGGCGGTCAGCGCATTTGACACACTCATCGCAGTCCGCGACGACCTGCTCGCGGGCAACCAAACGGGCCTGCAAACTACCCAACTCGGAAACCTGGACCTTGCCCTCGAACAAGTCTTGGTTTCGGAAGCGCGCATCGGTGCGGTCGAAAATCGCCTGGAGCGAGTCGTGAACAGTACCGAGGATTTCCTGCTCCAACTCCGTAAGCTTCTATCCGACAAAATCGACGTAGATTTTGCCGAAGCCATGATCAACTTCAACGCACAGTCGAACGCCTTCCAGGCGGCCCTCGGCGCGGCCGCACGAATTGTCCAACCCAGCCTGTTGGATTTCATCCGATAGCCTCAAGCGGCTGCGGAAATCTCCAAGCGGCTACAGAAACCTCAAAGCCGCTGCGGAAATCTCGCCAAGCACAACGGCGAAGATGGACGCTCTTGAACCACACCTTTGGACGCCATTCGATTCGGTGTTATACTCACGCAAAATTGGACTCAATGAACCACGAGAGGACCGGCCTGTGAGAATGTTTGGATTACTTGCCCTTTGCTGCCTGGCCGCAGGCTGCGCATCGGATTCCGACACCGGCGTGATGGACAAGGTCCTGCAAGACTTCGGATTGCAAGAGCGCCCGGAAGGCTACGTATCGGGTTCGGACCGTGTCTTCGACAACTTAGGCAACGTTGGGCAGACAGAACTGAAGCGCTTCAACGCAGAGAACCGCCACGGCGAAATCAAGTTTGACGACACAGGCGGCTTGATCGGGCGCTACTACAAAGAAATAAAGATTTATGAGAACTACTATCCCCTTGAGGCCATGCCCTCCAACCGAGTAGACGCGAGCCGCAACCGCGGTTTCATCGGATACCTCGAATTCGAATATAAAATTTATCAGAGCGTACGCGCAGCGAATCGAACCATGGCCGCCGCAGAAGTCGCCAATATCGAGACAGACACCCGGGGGCGAGAAACCTACCGCTACCGCTTCAGCGCCGGCGGGACATGGATGGGCGGAAAAGGGGAACGGGTTCGGCGATAGTGCTGACCTCGCCCACAAAATCTAACGAAGAGCGCGGCCTATATTTTCACGGCAGCCTATCGAATGCTTCAAACCATAATTTTCTTGGACGAAGGAGGTTGAACCGTTGAATCAATCACCCACGCAGCAACACTATGTCCTACATACCCTCGGGATCGCCTGTATCCTAGCCGCAGCCTGCACACCCGCCTTCGCCGCCGAGCCCCCCAACATCATCCTCGTCATGGGCGACGATCACGGCTGGGACGAGACGGCCTACAACGGCCACCCTCATCTAAAAACGCCCGTGCTCGACGAGATGGCCGCGACCGGACTCCGCCTGGATAACTTCTACGCGGCGCCCCTCTGTTCACCCACCCGCGGTACCGTGATTACCGGTCGCCACCAAAATCGCTACGGGACTTTTATCCCCAATTGGTCAATTCGCCCCGAGGAAATTAGCATCGCGCAGATCGCCGGTAAGGCCGGTTACGCCCGCGCCCATTTCGGCAAATGGCATATCGGGCCGGTTAAAGCGGGCTCGCCCACGAACCCTGGGGCGATGGGTTTCGAAGAGTGGCTTTCGCACGATAACTTCTTCGAAATAGACCCGATTCTATCCTGGAACGGCGCGGCACCCGAACAGTTCAAAGGCGAAAGCTCCGAGATTATGGTCCAAGAGGCCATTCGTTTCATTGGCAAGGCGAAGCAACAGGAAAGACCTTTCTTTACCGTCATCTGGTTCGGATCCCCACACCAGCCCTATAGCGGCGTGGACAAAGACCTCGCCATGTACGAAGACCTGCCAGAAGAATACCAAGGTCGAACCGTAGGAATGACCTCCCACGAAACCGGAGAACTCGTTTCCCGGCCCCTCACCGAAGTGCTGCAAGCCCGCTACGCCGAGATCACCGCCATGGACCGCGCCATCGGGACGCTACGAGAATACCTCGCCGACGAAGGCCTCCGCCAGAACACAATCCTTTGGTACTGCGGCGACAACGGTACCCCTGGCGGCGTCAACGTCACCACGCCCTTACGCGGAAACAAAGGCCAAGTCTACGAAGGCGGCACACGCGTTCCCGCCGTCATCGAATGGCCCGCAGGAATTCCCAGTCCCCGAGTGAGCGACGTCATCTCCTGCACCAGCGACATGTTGCCCACCCTCTGCGACCTCGTGGGCCAGCCCCTCCCCGATCGCCCGCTCGACGGCATAAGCCTGAAACCGATATTCGAGGGCAAAATGACCGAGCGCCCCAGCCCCATCTTCTTCTGGAGCTACGACCCAAGCCACGAACCAACGAACAACGCCAAGCCCTACATAGACCCCAAGCTCCAACAAGGCACCACACCCCTCGTAAAACGAATGGACGGACTCCTAACGCGTAACTTTCTAAACTACCACCACACCGTAATCACCGAACGCGATTTCGAAGGCCCCAAGGCCGTGCTCGACAACCGCTACAAGCTCGTCGTAGACGCCCTACCCGGCGGCACGGGC
>JAPYPO010000807.1 GCA_029937645.1 Candidatus Hydrogenedentota bacterium | reverse complement strand
AGCGAGATCCTCAGCCTCATCCTGCCCAACTCCGTCGAATTGAAAAGTATCCAAAGCGATCCCGGCGTTCAGGGAGATCGCTCCAGTGGCGGGACGAAACCGGCTACACTCGAAACCGGCGTAACCGTCAACGTTCCACTGTTCATTAACGAAAATGATACCATTAAAGTAGATACGCGTACCGGCGAATACATGGAGCGCGTCTCATCCTAATAGCGTGAGCGAATCAGCGGAGCGATCCCGGAATTCTCGGATACCTCCAGTTTCATCACGAGGCACGCGGGTGTAAAACAGAATTTTCAAAGACCGCCCAACGGGTACGCGATCCCAAGCGGAGGGAGAATCATGAATATCAAAGAACTCGAAGAGCTGATGCGCATCTTTGAAGCATCCAGCCTGAGCGAAATAGAAATAGAAGAAGACGGGAGGCGCATGCGGCTCCAAAAGGCCCAGCCCATTCAGCCGGCCTTCCAGCCGTACCCCTACGCCGGGCCACCGCTCGAACAACCCGGTGCCGTCATCCTGGCCGAAGCGCCTGAGGCCGCCCCCGTGGCCGAGCCCGAGCCGGAGGATGTCCTCCCAACCATCGACTCACCCATGGTCGGGACCTTCTACTCCGCCCCGGCCCCCGGCGAAGATCTCTTCATCAAAGTCGGCGATTCCGTAGAAGAAGGGCAGACGGTCTGCATCGTTGAAGCCATGAAACTGATGAACGAAGTCGGCGCAAAACTGGCCTGCAAAATCGTAAAGGTTCTAGTCGAAAACGGCGAACCCGTCGAGTTTGGCCAGCCCTTGTTCGCGGTCGAACTAGCCTGACAAGCAAGCACGATCCCCGGCCCAGTCCATCTTCTCCACCAAAAGGCGTGATACTCCTAATCTATGTTTAGACGCATCCTCATAGCCAACCGCGGCGAAATCGCGGTACGAATTATCCGCGCATGCCGCGAAATGGGCATCACCTCCATCGCCGTCTACTCGGAAGCGGACGCCAATAGCCTCCACACCCATCTCGCCGACGAAAGCATCTGCATCGGCCCCCCGCAAGCCAGCGAAAGCTATCTCCACATCCCGAGCATTATTGCCGCGGCCGAAATATGCGACGCCCAAGCCATTCACCCCGGCTACGGCTTCCTATCGGAAAGCACAAAATTTGCCACCATCTGCCGCGATTGCAACATCGGGTTTATTGGACCCACTCCTGAGGCCATTTCCCTAAGCGGAGACAAGGCCGCCTGCCGCAAGAAAATGAAGGAGGCTGGCGTGCCCACGGTCCCCGGCAG
>JAPYPO010000263.1 GCA_029937645.1 Candidatus Hydrogenedentota bacterium | reverse complement strand
CCGCTCTTCGCTCATCTCGATCGAAATCTCGCACGAAATCTTGACTCATGCACCAAAAACCAGGAGTGTTAAGCCTCGGCTGAGTTTTTTGACCATACGGCATAGTGCGTGTGATTAGGCTTCGGAAAGAAGGGGGCGGGCGCCATTAATACTAAAACCTGGGGATAACTGATGCATTTACCTCCAACAAAATGCATTATCAAGGGTAAATATCCGAGGCCGGTTTCTCGAGCGCAACTCAGAAAAAGCGGGTTAGGGAAGAGAAGCGAGCCGGGTACTCGGCCGAAGTGGGACCAGGAAGGTGTCTTGAACTCGTCAACGTGTGTTTCGAAAATGATGGACAGTCTCAGATGAATCTTAATACAGGACCGGATTGAATGCGCCAAACCGTTCACGTAAATCGAGTGAATACAGATTCGAGCGAAACCGCTCCCGGCGCGGAAGGGTCAGGTCCAGAGACATGGAAATTGTTGTAGAAGGGCTTACCAAGACGTACCGGCCGGGATTAATGCGCCGGATCGCTCGCCGCAGCGCACCTCGCGAGGCGCTCGCCGGAGTGGACCTGAAAATTTTGACAGGAACGTTTGGATTGTTGGGTCCGAACGGAGCCGGAAAGACGACGCTTATGCGTATTCTGGCGACGCTCCTGGCGCCCACCACGGGGCGTGTCGAGATGGATGGCGTAGAACTGCCGGGCGGGAACGCGATGGTCCGCCGGAAGATCGGGTACCTGCCCCAAGATTTCCGCGCCTATCCCAACCTAACCGTCGCGGAGTATCTCGACTATTCCGCCGTGATGCGCGGAACGCTCAGTGGAAAAAAACGCCGGGACGGGATCGACTCGGTCCTCGACGCCACAGGGCTTGAGCCTGTGGCGAATCGCCGTATCAAGAAATTATCGGGCGGCATGCATCGGCGTGTCGGCGTAGCCCAGGCTTTATTGGGCCCGCCTGAATTGTTGATTGTGGATGAGCCGACGGTCGGGCTCGATCCCGAAGAACGGATAAGGCTGCGGGCCGAGCTGGCTCGAATCGGCGTGAACTGCACCGTCATCCTGTCCACGCATATTGTCGGCGATATATCGAGCAGTTGCGAGCGACTGGCGGTTTTGGATTCGGGACGGATTGTGTTCCAGGGGACAGCCTCAGAACTACGAACTAAAGCTGATGGAAAGATCTGGGAGTTCGCCGTCCGCGAAGAAGAGTTCGACGCCGTCAAGGCGCAGCACCGAATCGTCGCCACGGTCGCGACGACGGATGGATTGAAGATTCGCACTGTTGGGGACCGGCCTAGGCGCAAAAACGTTGAAATGGCCTCCCCTACACTCGAAGATGCCTATGTATTGTTGATGGGGGACCGGTTGGATGAATCCGTCGAGTCCCCGCGAGATGAAGGATGATTGCGTACCTTTATCAATTAGCGCTGATTGTAAAACACGAAGCGCGGATGGTGCTCCGATCATGGCCCTTTCGAATCTTGTCGATTCTTTGCGTTGGGATTACGTGTCTTCAAGTTTTCGGCATGCTGGGGGCAATCTATTCGGGAGCGACCGGTTTTCTCGGACCCATCTTCACAGCCTCGAATACAACGGTCATTGGTTTGTCACAGATTGGGGCGATGCTCACCTTCACGGTTATCTTCTTCGCCAATGACATCGGGTCGCGCGACCGCGACATCGGTATCAGCGATGTAGTCGCCTCGCGTCCGATTTCCAGGGGTCAGTACGTTATCGGCCGCCTTCTTGCGCTGCTTCTGCTATTGACGATTCTCATGACAATCGTGCTCGGATTCAGCCTTGTGGCGAATTACGCGTTTGGCTTTCGCATCGCCCCGTTTCGACAGTACGGACCGTTCTTCGTGTGCTTTAGCGTGCTGGGTGTCGCGTTTGCGACAACGCTTACGGCGGCGTTGTCTACTCTGATCAGAATCCGCCTCCTTGCCAGCGTGGCGGCGCTGGTGCCCCTCCTGGTGCTGAGCACATTTCTTACACGGTTTTCCTACGCCTTCGACATTAGCGGGCAGTACATCGCGCAACGCTACTCGGATATGATTGGGTACAGTTCCGCGTCCGAGATCTTTTTGTGGAGGGCGTCGTATCTATGCCTCACACTTTTCTTCGTTTCGGTGGCTGTCTTGCGGTATCCCAAACCCGAGGCGGAACAGCGTCATCCGATCGCGTGGAGGTTTTTTTTGTCTTTACTGTTGGCGTCCGGAGGCCTTATCTGCGATCAGGCGACAGATATCTTAGATTTCCGTGATCGGCTTAGCCGGGGGCGCGCGGCGATGGAAGCCGCGCTCTCGAACCGCTCCGCTTCCGTGACCCATTACGAGATGAAGGTCGATCTCCTTCCTCAAAAGCGTGGCCTGAGCGCGTCCATCACGACGACGCTTAGAAACCGAGGCGAAACCGACCAAGACACCTTCATATTCGTGCTAAATCCTGGCTTGGATATCGAGGAAGTAACCATCGCCGACGGGCCTCCTGTGCAGGTATCGAGAGACCTTTCGATAGTCGAACTACTGCTGGAAACTCCTTTGAGCCCAGGCGAAATGGTCGACCTTGTTTGGGATTATGGCGGCCGCATCGATCCAAAGGACGCTTGGCTCGTGTGGAAGTGGAGTCCCGGAGGTTCCGGGGGCGATAATTCCTCGCAGGAGTTCGAGCAAGGAATGATGTTGGGCGAACTGAGCGGATGGGTCGGAACGCGCTACTGTTTTCTCTTGCCGGAAAGCCACTGGTACCCCGTTCCGAACGCAACCTACGGGCACGAATACCCGGATCAGCGTCCCACGAATTTCGCGACAGCGCGCATTGAGATCGGCATGCCTGAGGGTTGGAAAGGAGTCACCCAGGGTGTGCTCCGGCGCGAAGGGACCGCAGAGGGCCGCGCGGCGGCAACGTTCGAAACGGACCTGCCCGTGCCCCAGTTCTCGTTGTGCGCGGGCGAATACGAAAGAGTCTCGGCTGTAGTGAGAGGTGTCGACATGGCGTTCTACTACGCGCTGGCCCATCGCAAGAACGTCGATTTTTTTGCGGACGCCGCCGAGGAAATTCGAGAAAGGATCGCGAAGTCAATGGAGAGCCTCGCGAACGTGACCGAGTTCGATTATCCTTACGCGTCCCTCTCGTTAGTCGAAGTGCCGTCTCTTTGCAAGAGATTCAGCGATACCTGGGATCGGCGAAACCTCCTCGTTCAACCTGGCGTCTTGCTTCTGACTGAAAGCGACTTCTTTGGCGAATACTTTGATTTCTTGTACACACAGTCGGAGGAGTCAAGCAAGAAGCAGGGCACCGGGGCTACAAGCGGGCAAATCAAAGCCGAATTACTTTGGAAGTATTTTTCTCGGGGCCAATTCGGCAGCGATTTGCAGCTAAACATCCTAACGAATTATTGGGAGTTTCAATTGGCTCCCACTGGGACGACCTACCCCGCGCTGGGCAGCGCGTTCACGGCGGTGATGGCGGAGTCCGCACTCGGCCGTCATAAGGGAAAATCCATGCCCAACGTGAATATGGACTCGGGGCAGAACCCGTACAGCCGCTCGGACGGATTCAGAGGCACGGGCTTCGACCCGAATGAGCTGCTCATGCCCCTGAGCGCGATTACTCCCGTGGATCAAAGACATCGCTTCGACTCACTCCTAAACCGGAAGACATTCGGCCTGTTGGACGCTTTGGAACTGGTTGTCGGGAAGGAGGCCTGGTCCGAATTTGTTCCGGAGTTGTTGGCGCAACGCCGGTTCCAGTCCATTTCGATTGAAGACTTTCAGCGAGGAATTCAAGAGTATACGGATGAAGATCTCTCTTGGGTGTTCGAGCAATTCGTCTACGAACCCGTCATGCCGGGCTATGCGATTAATCACGTGGATGCTTATGAAATCGACATCGGGCAGAGGGAACGTCAATTTCAGATCAGTTTGAGAATCGAGAATATCGAAGAGGGGAAAGGCTACGTTCAAGTATATATCGAGACGGAGGGGTTGGGCGATTCGGAATGGGTCGAACAGACGTACTTCTTCGGGGATCGCGAGGAGAAGGAAATCCGGAAGGTGCTTCGTGACAAACCCAAGTCGGTTCGAGTGCGGTCGGCAGGGTCTCGCAATATTCACGAGCCTACCGAAACCGTATACGTGCCTGAAGACCGGCGCAAGAGCGCTGGCGAGGAGTTTGTGCGGACTATCTCCGCAGAAGAGCGGAAGTTGGTCGTGATCGTTGACGATCTCGACGCGGGTTTTTCCACGACCAATCTGAAACCCGAGACGCGTGTTCGCCTCATGAGCGTACGGGCGCCCGGCGAGCCCAAGACATACCCAGACCATTATGGGTGGCGCCCGCCGCGCCAATGGCGACAGCAGAGGACTGCCGAGGCCTTTGGCAAGTACTTGCGAACCCGCAAGATCAAAAGCGCGGGGGACGGGAGTCAATTCGCCACCTGGTCTGCGTCATTGCCGCGGGACGGGACATACGAAGTGTTTTTCTACGCCAGGCTCGAACAATGGGAAAGCAGGGGCCGATACTTGATGACTATCGAGAGCGGTAAGTACAGCCAGAATGTAGAGTTCGTCCTCTCGACGGCGAAGGAGGGCTGGAATAGCTTGGGTAAGTACAAGTTTCGCAAGGACCGTCCGGCTCAAGTGAAGCTATCTGACGACATTTCGGGTTCGTCCCGGAATGCGCGCCTATACGCAGACGCGGTAAGATGGGTGTATCAGGAACCCGTGGACCTGGCCGTAAAGTAATGAGTCTCAACCCTCATGGGGGAGTACCGTGTGAAGAAGTCAATGATTGCGGGAGTTTGCTTGGTAGTACTGGCCATCCCCGTGGGCTGCCGCCCCGGAGAAGTCATCAATGCGCCCGACATGAACGCACCCGTGCGCCTTGGCGAAGTGATTCGGGATACCGTCGAGGCCGTCGTCAAATCGACGGGAACGCTTAAGCCGAGTGAACAAGCCATACTCGTGACCGAAAACGAGGGGCGCCTCTCGATGGGATCGAACGAGGCGGGCGAACGCTTTGAGGAAGGCGACGAAGTGAAGGCCGGCCAAGTGATCGCGAAGCTCAAGAATCCATCGCTTGTGGCCACTACGGCGCTCAATGCAAAGAAGGAAGAGGCGCAAAACGCGGATCGGGCCCTCGAAAGGGCGCAACGGGAAGTTGACATCGGGACCTTGTCCAAGAGCGATATCGAACCCACCCGCGCCGCAGCCACGAACGCCAAGTATGCATACGAAGCGGCGTTGGCGCAGCTCGATAAACTCAAAATTGTGTCGCCGGTCGCGGGACGCATCGTGAAGTTAACCGAAATCGTCGATGGCGATCGGGTTGACCCTGGTACGGAGATCGCCACCGTCATGAGCTACCGGACGATTCAGGCCGATCTCAATATTACGAATCAGGATTTTCCGCTGATCAAGGTCGGCCAGGAAGCGCGGATCACGAATTTCGCGCTTGCTAATGTGGAGTTCCGTGGCGCTGTCACAATGATTTATCCTGTTGCGGATGCTACGACTGGCGCATTCAGCGTCGAGATCACCGTGGATAACGGGGACGAAGAGCTGAGGCCGGGCATGTTTATCCAGACGGAAATCGTCGTAGACCGCCATGACGACGCGGTGGTAGTACCTCGTGAACTGTTGCTCACCCGTAATAACGAGATTGTTGTGTTCATCGTCGAGGACCAGAAGGCCGTGGCGCGTGTAGTTGAAGTGGGCATTGAAACTAAGGAGCTTGCGGAGATACTCGACGGGCTCGAGCCCGAAGACGCGCTGATTGTGGAAGGCTTCGAAACATTGCGCGATGGCACCCCTGTGAGCGTAATCCGTTAGCCGAGGCCTGTTGGGAATCCAGTGGTAATCCTATGAATCTTCCGAGCTTTGCGGCGAGACACCCGGTGACCATCGCGATGGCCGTCTGCGCGATCATGATGCTCGGACTTGTCTCGCTGAATCGGTTGGGGAC
>JAPYPO010000262.1 GCA_029937645.1 Candidatus Hydrogenedentota bacterium | reverse complement strand
GGTGCCGGAGGGAGGCCAGGACGGGGACGCGGAACGGGATCTCTACGAAAAACTGGATGCGCTGGTGGCCGAGTACTCCGGACACTTCGAGACCATGCAATTTCGCAAAGCCGTCCAGGCACTCAAGGCGATTTGGACCCTCGGTAATACCTATTTCGACCGGAAACAGCCCTGGAAAGCCATCAAAGAAGATCGCGGCGATGCAGCATATACGCTGCGAACCGCTATAAATCTGGTCCGAGTTTTCTCCGTGTTGGCGCTACCCATCATCCCCGAAACCGCGGCAAAGGCGCTCGCTTCCCTCGGCGTTGAGGCCAAACGTGTCGAATGGCCCCGAGAAAACGCAGCCACCGAGTTAGCCGTTCTCGCGCCCGGAACAGTCTTTGCCGTACCGCCACCGTTATTCGCCAAAGTAACGGACGACCAGGTTGGCGCATGGAAGGAACGTTTTCTGGGTGAAGGGGTCGAGGAGGAGTAGGGAACGACGCTAAGTTTCTTGACCTCAAGCCTGAAGGAAAAATTCGTCACACTCCGACGCAAAGCTAGAAAGCTTGTCTACAAATGCGGTTCCAAACCACATTTATTGCTGTATATTGCACTTCGGAGTCAAAAAGGATATCGTTGTCTTGTTGCCAGCCAACCTTCGAAACGGGCAGGGAAATCAGGCCCAATAACCGGGCTCTTGAGCTTCGGATATTCTCCGGGAATTATGGACGGATTTGAGCTGTCAACGTGCATAGATGCGTGCAGACTCGAACAAGGGAGATCGCGCTATCACTGAGAAGCACGAACCGGACCGGCGCGATGGCGACCGGCGCAAGGATACCTCGCGTCGTCGGAATCTCCTTCGCTGGGGCTTCGAAGAACTGCGTTCGAATTCACGTCGGAAAGGCAAACGGCGCGAGGACGAACCAATTGACAAGGCAATAGAGGAAGCGACGGAAGACTGATCGACCGGCAATTTTTTTACTACTTCCCAAGGATTAACGCATCGACCTGTCTGAAACATCCTATCCCGCTGCCCCTTTCGGGGTAAAAGCTTACCCACATCTATCGCAAAATGCTTTAACCCGGATATCTCACTAGGAGACGCCGTGAAAAATACAGCCTTGACCTTACTTTTTATCGTGATCCTGTGCGGAGGGTGCGCCAGTACCGGCGTTTCCTCCCAGAATGCAGTCATCCATGCCAAGAACCAAGCCGCGCCCGCGCTGGTTCATATTCGCCCGGTGAAGGAAGTATTCCAACGGGGTCGGCGCCGTGAAGTCCTGATTACCGGAAGCGGCTTCATCATCAGCCCGGACGGGTACGTCGTCACGAATGAGCATGTAGCCGGGCGTAGCAGCTTGGTGCGCTGTGTCCTTGGGGATAAGACCGAGGTGAGTGCGGTCGTCGTCGGCACGGATACGTTCACCGACATTGCGGTACTCAAACTCGATACCGACAGGACGGATCTGCCCTTCGTGACAATGGGAGAAAGCGTAGGCCTTGAGGCGGGGCAAACCGTGATGGCCCTCGGTAGCCCTCACGGCCTGGCGCGTTCGGTCTCGATGGGAATCGTGAGCGTAACCGACCGCTATCTCGCCGGCAACAACGGTCAATCCATTTCGCCCTACAACAATTGGATTCAGACCGACGCCGCCATCAACCCCGGCAACAGCGGTGGCCCCCTGGTCAACCTGCGCGGCGAAGTCATCGGAATCAATACGCGGCGCCTCTCGTCCGCTGACAACGTGGGGTTTGCCATCCCCATTGATGTGGCGAAAAGGGTGGTTGATGAAATCATCGAGACGGGTAAAGTCACGCGCAGCACGACCGGGCTAAAATTTCAGGAGATGACTCGGAAAACAGACGACCCCGCGCAGCGCGGCGTCGTCATCTCGGATGTGGATCCCCTCTCCCCCGCTTTCCAAGCGCGCATCCGGCCCGGCGACATTTTGACCGCGGTCAACGGAATACCGACGCACGCACGCTTCGTAGAAGACCTCACGACCGTACGCAATCTGGTCGCCGATGTCCCCGTGGGCAGCGAGGTCACGTTGTCCATCCGGCGCGGTACGCAGGCGGCCGACATCGCGATGAAGACGGCCGAGAAGAGCCGCTTTGTGGGCGAGGAGTCTGAATTCGAAGCGTGGGGATGCAGCCTGTCCGAATTGTCGCCCGACGTGATCCGCAGAGCCCAGCTTACCTCTCGCAATGGGGTCGTAACCTCCGGCGTGCGGCCCGGTGGATTGGCCGCAAACGCAGGACTGAAACCGGGCGACATCATCTTGCGGATTGACGACTCCGAAATCCAGAATCTTTCCTCGTTCAAAGAGATATTTGACGGGTTGATCGAGGACGGAACGCCTCTCGTATTGCTTACGGTCAAAAACGGCGCGCTGTCGCGCTTCGTTCTCTTGAAGCAAGAACCCCTCGCGGAAATTCAGGGAGAAAATTAACGTGCTCAGCGTACTGATTTTGACAACCTTTGCGGCGTTTTATACCGAGGACGAGGCACCGGCTGATAGCCCCGCGGTCGAAACCATCTCGACGTACAATCCAGACGGCCTTTCCAAGGAAGGGATACAAGCGGCCTACGACACGGTCAGTCCTGCGGTTTGCGTAGTCGCCTACACGTTGGAAGTGACCAACGCATCAGGCGAAGCCTCCCGCCGCAACCGATCCGCGCTTGGGCTCGTCGTTGCCGAGGACGGCCTCGTCATGACGCACGGCCACTTGCTCCTCGAGAACCGAAAGCCCATCAACATTAAGGTAACCATTGGCGAGGGCGACGCGCAGAAAGAGTACGAGGGCGCGCTCCTGGCGAAACCGGATGATATCAACGTCTGCTTCATCCGCATCAAAGACCTGGACGGTCTCAAACTACCTTACGCCACCTTCGACAGCGTCGATACCCTCGAACTCGGCGATCCCATTATGTCCATCGGCATATTGAGCCAGGCACTCGATTACGCCCGGTCCGTTCAGACGCGCCGCGTTGGTGCCATCCTGGAGGAACCGCGCACGGCCTATGCGGTGGATCAAACCTTCGCCTTCGGGTTCGTAGGTGGGCCCGTCTTCAGCGCGGATGGGCGCGCCATCGGCGTTATCGGCTTCGACTTATCCACGGAGGAGGGCGGCGAAATTTACACGCGAAGCGGTTACCCGCTCATATTCCAGGCCTCCCTTTTTCAACCGCACATAGATACCCCCCCCGGTGAAGAAGAAGAGAAGACCCCAGAAGATGACGCGTTTATGGGAGTATTTACGCAGCCCCTCACCGACGACCTCGCCCGGTATTGGGGCGTCGAGGAAACAGGCGGCATCGTGGTTAGCACCGTGCTCCCCGGTTCTCCCGCCGCGCGGGCAGGGCTCCGCATGGGCGACCTCCTCAAAGATTTCAACGGTAATCCCATTACCGCAAAGCTCGACCAGGAAGTTGCCAAATTCACGAGGATGGTCAGGGAAAGCCCGCTCGATACCCCGTTGCCCTTCACGATGATTCGCGATGGCGAGACGACGGAGGAGACGATCACGCTCACCGTCCGTCCGAAATCCCGGCGGGACGCCAACGAATACGAAGACGAGCGCTTAGGCTTAACCGTTCGGGAGGTCACGCTCGACGTTCGCATTACGCTCAACCTCGCCGAAGACGTCCAGGGCGTTATCGTCCGGCGTGTTCAATCGGGCAGCGCAGCCAACCAGGCGCAACTGCGGCCGGGCATGGTTATCTTGCGCGTGGGCGACGAAGCGATTGCAAACCTTGAAGAGTTTGAAGCCATTTCGCACAAGCTCGCCGAGGAGAAGCCGGCAGAAATTACGATCTTTTGCCGGGTCGGAGCCACCACGGCCTTCTTTCGGATGCAACCGCGCTGGGACGACTGATTTGGTGTGTCCTTTCGTCCAGCATTCTGGGGCGCGACAGCATGGCGCAACCGAACGAAGTCTCGGCGTAGCCTGCGTACTCGCTTTATTGTTCAGCGCGTGCTCGGCGGTCGAGCCCAAGGGAGATCTGCTGGAAGAGGCGGAGTTGTTGTGCCTCGATCAGCAATGGGGAAAAGCGAGGCCCTTGCTCCGCCAATACCTCCTCCAAGACCCCAACAACGCCGCCGCCCATTTCTACCTCGGCCGTTGCAGCCTCATGGCCGACCCCAAAGCGTATTCGTATTTCATAGCCGAAGGTGAATTCCAGACGGCGCTGCATATTTTTAGGAGGAACGGCCGCGTCAATCCAATCGACCGCTTTGCCAGCGCCGAGTACTTCGAGTATTGCTGCCAGATCGGATCGGCCGAGGTCTACCTGAACGTTCTAGACCAGGCCTTCGGGCGCAATATCCCCGTGTGGCGAGTCCAGGAAACCGTCAAACGTGGAATGGCCTACGTAGATCTCGCCGCGGAAATCTTGCCTGATGATCCCGAGCTCCAGAATTATCAGAGGGCCTTCAACGCGCTCCGGCTTGAAAAATCAGACTAGCTCGCAATTTCGCAAGAGGCCGGCATCAAACATCGCAGATCGCCACGGCCTCGCGCAAGCTCTCCATCGCATCGCCTTGCGGCATAAATTCGTGCCCCACATAGCCCGTGTAACCCGTCTCTACAATCGCTTCCATGACCGCCGGGTAATTCACTTCCTGTCCCGTGCCAATCTCAGCACGCCCCGGAACTCCGGCTACGTGGTAGTGGCCGACGTAATCCCCGTACTCGCGGATGCGCGCGATGATGTCCCCGTCCATAATCTGAACATGATAAACATCGAAAAGAATTTTCAACGCGGGCGAACCCACCGCCTTGATAATGTCCATCACGTAATCGGTGTGATCGCCCTGGTACCCTGGATGCCCCTGCATCTCAGTGGTTACGCGGCTGTTGAGCATCTCCAGGCAGAGCGTCACCTTTTTTTCCTCGGCGTAACCGACGATTTCCTTATAGCCAGCGACACAATTCTTGAACCCCTCTTCCAGCGTCAAGTGGTCGGACGGCCCGGTGAAGGTGATCACATTCGGGAAATCGTATTCGGCGCAGGCGTCGATGGACTCGCGCAACTTTTCAATGCACGCAGCCTGATGCTCGGGGTTGTTCATCCCAACGTCGAACCAATGACTGTAGGCCATTCCGCAGACCAATCCTTGTTCCTTGAGCAGGGGCCAATCCTCAGCGTACACCAATTCGACGCTCGAACATCCAAGCTCCTTCGCAACCGCGCACAGCTTCGGCAACGGGAAATATTCTTCGTAGCACCACAACGCGATTGACTGATTAATCCGACCATTTTTCACCACGGGAATTCCTCCAACCTGTTCTGTGTTCGCAATCCGCATAGTAGCACGCAACCGAATTGACACGATAAGCGATTACGCAACGATTACTTCCGCGCGATTAGCCGGCCCACCTTCTCTCGAAAGGCTACGCCAAACACGGCGTCCAATATCTCCGAGACACCGGGATCCAATTGCACCGGAATTCCGGTAGCGGGCTTGTTGCACGCGAAGGCATAGGCGTCTTCTTGGACCGTCAGCCGTGGCGCGTCGCCTTCGATGAGGTACAACGGCCAGAGCGTGCAGGTCTTGGGTTTGGTCTGGTAGGGATCCACGCCCAAGTCGAGCGCCGCGCTGTGCAGCGAACACAGTATCGCGCCTTTCCGGTCACGCCAGGCGAAGATGCACATGCCGTCTTCGTGCGTAGTCAGGCAGGCGTCGGCATCGTCAGCATCGTCAAAAGGATCGACGAGGTCGCCGTCCTGCAGAATGCCCTTGGCATAGTGGGCGGCGCGGGGCATCGCGCCAATAATGTCGGACATTTCTCCGTTGTCAACGATAACTTCGTAGGTCTTGCAGCAACTCTTGCGGACGCTGCAATTGGACGGACGGCATTCATGGGATAGGCGGCGAAGGGCCTCGATGTCGACGCGGATGCCGTCGATTTTCGGATGCGGGTCTTGGGTTGGTTTCATCGGTTCACGTCACAGGACCGCCGAGCCCGGAGGCCCCACATTCAGGTGTGC
>JAPYPO010000261.1 GCA_029937645.1 Candidatus Hydrogenedentota bacterium | reverse complement strand
GGGAAATACCTTGAGATTGGCGGGATCGCCTTTGATGTTTAGCGGAATGACCAAGCGGCCTTCGTCGTCGTAAAGCGTTCGGAGTTGGTCGACCGATTCCGCGAGCGCGTCGGAAAAATCGGCGTTGAAATAAATGGTCGCATTGAGATCCATGACGGCATCGAAGCCCACCCTTCCCCTCGCGTCCAGACTAAAGAGGCCGCCGACTACGGCAAGGTCGTTCGTCGTCAGGGTATTCTCCGCGACGGCGAACGTTCCCTCGACCCGTTCAAGAATCGTGTAGTCGCGGTCGAGCTGGCCACGCAGGCGTTCCGGCACCAGTTGATACAGGCTATCGGACACAAAAGGGATCGAGTCGATTGCGGCGAGAACCTTCTTCGCGAGATTCACCTGTTCTAGAAGGCCGTCCGTGAGCAGCAGCCCGCCCGAGCCGGTCACGGTGCTCATAACGTCGTCCGTGTAAGCGCCTTCCAGTTTCGTGTTGGCCTTTTCGAGCGTCCCTTGCAGCTTCATGGGGAAATCCGTCAACAGAGCCGTCGAAAGCTCCTGGATGGATCCATCGGCGAACGCGAACTCAGCCGCGAAAGACATCGAGTCGTCAAGGTTCAGCGAAGCCGATACCTTGCCCGTTCCCGAAAACGCGCTGAACGTTACCTGTTCCAGCCGGGCATGCCCTTCGGCGAGCGAAGCCTTGGCCTTGGCTTCGAGAGGCACCCCGTTGAGCGAAGCCGCGAGCGCGTCACTCTGCGCGACCTGCCGATCCTGATTCGCTTTCAGGCTAACCGTACCCGTCGGCCCCGTCACCGCGATATCGAAGACGGTACCCACAATATCCGCCATCGCGAGTGTACCCTTGGCCGAATAGCCCTCGGGCGTCAGCGCGAACGTCAGATCCGGTTTCGCGACTCCCTTAATGCCCCATTCATTCACGATGGGCGCAAATTTCGTGAAGAGCGGATCCAGTTTGTCCAACCGCACACCATCAGAGGTGATCGCGACTGAGCTTGAGGATTCCGTTGCGTCTAAAATGCCCTTGATGTCAAAACGGCTTCCGAGCAATTCTGAATTCATCGCGCCGATGGTAATGACCGACGTATCGAGCGCGTATTCGATTTGGGAACCACTGTACTCCACCACGATATCATCCAGGACAGTGGCCCTGCCTGTGAGTCCATTTAATACCGCGCGCCGACCGTCGAAGCTGACAGCCGCCGTAAGATTCAGATCGGAAACGACATGCTCCGTCCCATCCTCGGGATAGCGCAAGGTAACGGTGCCGTCGTTGATGGCGACTTGGTCAAAGGACAAGTCGAAGGGCAACTCCGTCGTTTCCTCCGAAGACGCCGCCTCTCGCGGCAGCCCGGCAACACGCGGGCCTTCCGCTTCCATCAGTATCACGATCTGGGGTTGGTCGAAGCTGAGGATTTTCACTTCCAATCTACGCCGGAGTAGGGGCGGCAACCGCGCATGGAACGCAACGTTAGAGAGCGTGAATTGTTCGCGTTCATCTGCGGGATTGGTGACGGTAACCCCGTCAATCGTCAGCCGCACCGTCGGAAAGATCGTAGCGCTGATGTCCCCCAAGGAAACATCGGCCCCGAGGGCTTCGCTGGCCGCAGCTTCGATGGCGGGTTTATTGCCTTCGATAAGGGCGCCCGCGTTGTAGGCGGCATACCCGAGGAGGCCGCCTACAAGAATGAGTAGCAAGAGTAAACCGAGGAAAATTTTCTTGCGCATGGGTCGCGCCTCCCGCTTTAGGCGAAATGATTAATCTCGCCGGACAGACCAGACTTAGACCCTTTGACGATATACCTCCCCGAGCTTTACATCAAGCATTTACAGCCCTAATAAAACCCAACCACGCGCTCGATCAGCCAGAACGATCCGCAGACGCCTATGAACCATAGCGCCGCAACCTGTGTCGGCGCCAACACGCGCGCATCGATCTTACGCGCGACCGCCCCCAGCGCAAGCAGTACGCCAACGAAAGCCAGCTGCCCCACTTCCACGCCCAGATTGAAACCCAGCAACGAAACGAGGCGGGCGTGAGCGGGGAGCCCATACTCATTGAGTGCGCCCGCAAAGCCCAGCCCGTGTATCAGGCCGATTGCCATCGATACGGCCCAGGGGGCGCGTATGGCGAGGGTTTCTATGCCACTCCGACGATAGCGTATAGCCTCGACGGCCAACGCCACAATGCTCAGCGCGATCACCGCCTCCACGGGCGGGCCCGGTACGCGAATAATATCGAGCATGGCAAGCGCGAGGGTCATGCTGTGGGCGACGGTGAAGCCTGTGATAGCCCAGACGAGTTTTCGAGGACCCGTTACCAGCAGCAGCAGGCCGAGTACAAAAAGGAGATGGTCCCAGCCGAACAGAATATGTTCGACCCCAAGCGTCAGATAACTTCGGAAGACGGAACTCTCGCTGTCGCGCGATGGCACGTCGAAATAGGGGCTGTTTGGCCGGGCGAGCCCCGTGTAATAACGACCATCAAGAAAGGTAACCTGTACGAGCACATCAATCATCGTAGAGGGCAGGTTGAAGAAGGTAATCCGTGTACCTGCGAGTCCATCCGCACAGGAAATGGATAATGTGCGCACGGAAGCCCCGGTTGCGTGACCCTCCACCCGGTCGCCGGTTTCGCTACACCCTTCGGCGAATATGGGCTCGATGGCCATCCGCCGGTCGCCCATAGCGGGAACCTTCCAGCGGACCAGATACGCGCCTTCATTTATTTCGGATACGTCCAGGCGGGCGGGCCGGACTTCATGCGCGGAAGCGCACGCGCAGGCGATGAGGAGGGTGAGCCCTGTAAGGAGAAGGCGCTTCATTCGGCCTGATCCATGGCGTCCGGCAGATACTCGAAACGGACCAGCGCATCTTCGTCAATTTCGATTTCGTAGCTGGCCTCAAGCTCGGCGAGCAGATCGATTAGAATGCGATCACTTTCCGCTTCCCGCCACCCTGCAAGCACCGTATCGTGCACCTCGTCAAGGGGAAGAAGTCCGCCCGGAGCCCGTTCCGTTACCCGTGCCACATGGACACCCAACCCCGAAATGAAGGGGCCGGACCACTCGTCCAGCGGGGCCTCGAATATCACATCCGAAAATTCTTCGCCCAACACATTCCGAATCTCCGCCGGCGTCGCCAAGTCGAACGTCACATCAAAGGGAAAGCTATCGCCTTCGGCCTCTTCGCCCGCACGAAGCGCGGTGAGCGCCGCGGCCGCATCGGCTTCGACCCGGCTGCCACGATTATCAGGGCTAAACCAGATATGCCTGAAGCTGATTGCGGGAGGCTTCGCATATTCCTCGGAATGCGACTCGTACCATTCTTGCAATTCCTCCTCGCCGGGCACCGCGCCCGCCGCTGCAGAACTAAAGAGAAAATCGAATTTCTGCATCATGCGACGCCGCACGATGCTGTCGCGGTCGTCCAGGCCCATTGTTAATGCTTCGCGGTACTTAATTTCCTGCTCGATGTGCGAGCGAATCAGCGCGCCCATCTCCAGGCGGCTCGGCACGCGGCGGAATTGTTTCGAGAAATTGCTATATATCCAATCCTGCGTCGGCCCGTCGATGTCGATACGCCGCACAGCGCCCGCTTCTTCAGCGGTTCGCGAAAAATTGTACGCCACGAAAATCAGCGCACCCAGTACAAGAAATTGAAGAAATGGCTCTTTAATAAAACGCAATATACTGCTCCTGTAAATTGACGTGCCTAAGATTCATTCCGGCTCAAGGCACACGATTGAGAATGTATTCACCCGCGCGGTCGATCGCCTGCTGGGCTTCCGGCAGCATCGGGGCAAAGTGATGCCAGACGTGGAACATGTCGTCGCTCGATTCGAAGGTCGAGTCGACTCCAGCCCGCGCCGCGCATTCATGAAGACGCGTCGAATCGTCTAACAGCGTCTCTATAGATCCAACCTGAATCAGCAGGGGCGGGAGACCGGCCAGATCCGCGTAGAGTGGAGCCGCGAGCGGGCTTCTCGGATCGGCGTCGCCGAGGTAGATCTGCGCCATTTCGGTGAGTCTCTCACGCGTTACCGTCGGATCAACCTCGGCGTTCGAGGACATCGAGTCGCCGATACCTTCTAGATCCACCCAGGGCGAGAGACAGACGCCCGCAGCAGGAAGGGCTATGCCGGCATCACGCAGGCTCACCATCGCCGCGACAGTCAAACCGCCGCCAGCCGAATCGCCTCCCATCACGACCCGCGCCGCATCCAGCCCCTGATCCAATACCCAGCGGTATGCGGCGGTCGCATCCTCCACCGCAGCCGGAAACGGGTGTTCCGGCGCAAGACGGTAATCGACATTCAAGACGGTTGCCTGAGCCGCTTTCGCGATACGCGCCGCAAGACCCTCGTGACTTTTCAATGACCCCACGACATAACCGCCGCCGTGCAAGTAACAGACCACGCGCGCTTCGCTCGACTCCGGTGCGCGAACCCACTGCGCAGGAACGCCGCCCGCGTCAACATCTTCGTAGCTTGCGAAATCCGGCCTCGGAAATGCTTTGGCGTTCATGAACGCGCGCTGCTCTTCGAGTGTGCCCCGAGGTCGGGCCGCATTGGCCCGGAGAATGTCCAACACTTTATCCAGTTCTTCGCTTGCCATAGCTCACTTCCGCATGTTGAGAAAATTTCTTGGCGATAAATGTAGCACAAATCGCCTCCCCTACGAATTCGCATGAACTCCGGTCACCTTATATACTGCCGCAGCAACCCAACAACCAACGATTTTATTTCGTGTCGAGTAGGGGAGGGCGGGCATCTTGCCCGCCATTTTCCGCAGAAGAAACGCCCGCGCCCCCTGTGCTTTCAAGGCACCGTCACAAGACGAAGGAACAATCAATGGACCTATCAGGAAAAGTAGCACTGATCACAGGCGGGAATCGAGGCATAGGCGCAGCGTGCTCCCTCGCCTTGGCGAAGGCCGGCGCGGATGTCGCCTTCACGTACCGGCGCGACGAGGATTCGGCGAAAGAGACTGCGGCGGCCATTGAAGCTTTGGGCCGGAAGGCCCTGGTTCTCCAGGCCGATGTGAGCAACGAAGATGAAGCCAAAGGCGCTGCCGCCGCCGTCATCGACACCATGGGGAAAGTGGATTTCCTCATCGCGAACGCCGGCGTTGCCTCACGCGGAAACACCGTCCGTGACACGCCGACGAAAGAATTCAGGAAACTTATCGACACCCACGCCTTCGGGGCGATCTGGGTAAGCCAGGCGGTTATCGACTCGATGCGCGAGCAGGGCGAAGGCCGCATCATCTTTATTTCCTCCGTCGCGACGAGAAACCACAGCGCCCGCAGCGCTCCCTACACCGTCGCCAAAGTCGCCATGGAAGCGATCGCAAAGGCGCTCGCGCTCGAAGAGGGACCGAACGGAATTCGTACCAACACCATAGGCCCGGGCCTGGTCGAAACCGAGATGGGGACGCGCCTATCGAAAGCGCGCGGCAAGGACATCAAGGAGTTACACAAGACCTTTCCCTTCGGTCGCGTATGCCAACCCGAAGATATCGCCAACGTCGCGGCCTTCCTCTGCTCAGACGAAGGCTCCTACGTAAACGGTCAGTTGATCTACGTCGATGGCGGCGGGTTCGTGCGGCAATAGAGGTTGTGTCACGATCTCGTTTCGATGGTCCCCTGCGGGATACTCTGGCCCTCGGGGCCTCGCTTCTCGAAATCGATCGAGACCGCCATACCGACGCTCAAGTCGGCTTCTTCGCAATCGGGTAGATTGACCATCAAGCGAAACCCTTCGGCTAACTCGACCAGCGCCAGGAGATAGGGCTGGTCATCTTTGAAGGCTTTACTCGGACCGCGATACACGAGACTGTAGGTGGAAAGTGTGCCCGCGCGGCCCGACTCGCGCCACGCGAGCGCGGACGGACCCGCACCGCATTCAACGCAAACGGCCCGGGGAAACGACTGAACCCGCCCGCATTCGGAGCATTCCTGGTACAACAAGATCCCCTCGTTGC
>JAPYPO010000806.1 GCA_029937645.1 Candidatus Hydrogenedentota bacterium | reverse complement strand
GGTTTGTACTGCCACGCTTTCACTTCCGTGAGTTCTAACTCGGCGGCACGGACCGCGTCGAAGTAGGCGTCCAATTTCTGGCCATCGGTCGTGCTCACGCGTTTACGCAGGGAAGCCGTTTGCGATTTGAGACGGTCAAGAATACTGCCGCCGTCGTTGAGACTTTGCACTTCTCGTTCGATCTCCTCCTTTGTGCCTTGAAGGAACAAATTCTTGAACAGGGCGGAAGGACTCGTTTCGGCCGGCACCATCGCGCCGCTTCGCGTGTACGATTGGCTTAGCGGCGACTTTGTACCCAACACGATGGACGGGAACCGGGTGACGTATCCGAGGTGATCCGCGGCGGTCTGGTCGATGGAAATGGTGTTGCGGAACCCATCCAAACCGGGACGACGCGCAGCCGTCAGCCAGGTGATTTCGGAATTATGCGGCTGCCGTCCTGACTGTTCCTCGTGGGAGTACCCTGAAAATACCGTGTATTTGTCCCGGTGCTTGTCGATGTGCTTGAGGTATTCGGTGGCTTCGTATCCCGCGCCCGCCGTCTTTGGAAACCAGGAGTCGGCGTAGAGTCCAAGGGTGGTGCATATGTTCACCATTCGCTTGGGCGATTCGATGGCAGCCCGTGCGATAGATGGACTCATCGCTTCCAGAAACGGCAGCGAAAGCGCAACGCCGGAGGCTCGGAGAAAAGTTCGCCGGTCTAGTTCTCGGTGCATGGTCATGGTTAGTGTCTCCCGAATAGATCGCTTTGAACTACATCGTGAATCATGGTTCGCATGGGGTGGCCGCTTTCGTGGAGGCCGGTCCAATTACGAGGAGGGATGCAAAAATGGCCGAGAGAATTCTAACCACGACTTGCGATCCTTTTTGTCAATCCGTTTGACCAACCTTATTATGCGCCTCGCGGCGACACGATTCTAATAATTTCTATGTTGCCCGGCGTAGAGGCGATTCTGTGCTGCAACCTTGGTTAGTGACCTCAGAGACGCCACACCACGTCGTTTCTTGCCAGACCGCACCCCCCATTGCGATAAAAAAACCTTACCCGAAACTACTGTAAAGCATCTAATAACATCACCTTATATATAACTTAGATTCAAAAAATACAGCGCGAAAACCTTATTGACATGATACACAAGCTGTGGCACAATGGCGCAATGGCGCTAATTGTATTTTAAGAATAGATGAATGTTTCGTTATTATTTATATTTATCTCAGAATACTAACACTCAACATTCGATAGGAGGTAGCTTTGGGACAGGTTGCACCACATTAAGAGTTGGACCTT
>JAPYPO010000260.1 GCA_029937645.1 Candidatus Hydrogenedentota bacterium | reverse complement strand
GACTTATATTGAAGAGATTGCCGCATCGCTTCCTGCGGTCGCTCCTGGTAAGGAAGTCGTCCTCAAGACCACCCTCACCTTACTCCTCTCCCGAGGGAGAGGAGATAGAGTTTTGGATTTAGGAAGGCATTCTACTTGACCGAAGGACAACGTTCTCCACGCCTCTCCCTCAGGGAGAGGATCAAGGTGAGGGTGGTTTTTTATCCCGATTTCCCGCGAAGCGGGTTCTGACTCGCAATGACAGAAAACGTGGTTTTTCTGAGCGAACATACATTGGCTTCTTTATGAGCCAATGCAATTAGTGGGTCATTGGATTGAATGCTTTTTTTGACTTCCTGAGCACCCAGTTAGCTGTTATCTCGTTTCGTTGAGTCGAAGTCGAAGTCGATTTCACTCATTTTTTGCCTAAGGTGTTCATGCACATACACTTAGGGGCGTTGGCGCCGTGTATGCCATTTTGGGTCTGTTTGCAAGGAAACTGTTGTCAGATCGAGATATGTCTTGACAGGCATTTAATCCTTTATTACAATAACGGACAAGAGCTTATGGCTGATTCCGCCCCATCAGCTCGTCAGTATTCGCCGTGCCACAAGGGAAGGCGACTCGCCTCCGAGCAGGGGAGACGAGGGGGCTAAGAATCGCGCATTAGTCAAAGTCAGAGTCCAAGTCAGAGGTATTGATTTGGACCGCACAGGAGGGGTCTATCGTGGCTCTTATCAAACGTGGTCGCACCAAACGTCTTGTTCTCGATATCGGATCGAGCGCGATCCGGTTATGTGAGTTATCGCAGACCAAGGCGGGCTTCCAGCTTACCAAGTATTTCCAGAAAGAATTGGGCATCGATCCGGCGCTGGACGAAGAGGAGAAAGTAGCCATTCGCCAGCAAGGGCTGGAGGAACTCCTCAAAGAATCAAAGGTGCGCACGAAGAAGACGATTTTGGCCGTGCCGGGCCAATCGGTATTTACGCGCAACCGCCCGCTTCCGCCCGTGCCCGAGTACAAAGTTACTCAGATCGTGCGCTACGAGATTCAGCAGCAGATCCCCTTTTCTCTCGATCAGATTGCCCTCGACTACCAAGTGCTTGAGCGCACGGAGGCCGGTGGTTACGAAGTGATGATGGCCGCGATTAAAGGCGACGTCGTCGATAAACAAGTCGATATCCTTCATACCCTAAGACCAAGGCGCAGTATCGATATCGTTGATGTCGCGCCCCTGGCCGCCTACAACTGGGTCCACCAGACCGGCGAATTCGGCGATACGGGGGAATGCGTCGCGCTCATCGACATTGGTGCCACGACCACCGACATCGTCATCCAGAAAGACAATCAGTTCCGATTTACGCGCAGTCTATCCGTGGGCGGAAACGACATTACCCAAGCCTTGGCCGATGGCTTCAACATCAGCTTCGCCGAGGCCGAAAAATTGAAACGCGACAAGGCTTTCGCCCCCACGGGAGACGCAGAGCGCGACGGCAAAGGCGGCGAGCTCGTCGGCGAAGCGCTCAACCGTATGGTCGGGGAGATCAACCGATCACTGGCCTATTTCCGTTCTCAGCCCGGCGGTGGCCCCACGAACCGTATCATCATCGCAGGCGGTTGCGCGTGTCTGCGAAACATCATCCCCTACTTGCAAAACCAACTGGGCATTGAAGTGCGTATCGCCCAGCCTTTGGCCGGCATCGCGGTCAGCCCGGCGGCCAACATGGCGAGCGAACACCCCGAGCAGGCCTGCGTTGTCCTGGGCTTGGCGCTGCGCTGTTGCGCGAATGTCCCCATACAAATAAACCTGATTCCGCCGCGTATCATCGAAGCGGCGCGGCAACGGGAACAGGCATTCTACTGGCTGCTTTCCCTGGTAACCATGCTACTCATCATGGCATCGATCATTCCCGTCACCGCAGCCAAGGATGATCTGGTCAAGGGCCGGATAAAATTCCTTGAAGGAGTGCTGGCGCAGTACGACAGGGTGTACGTCAGAGAACTGGACGCTTTTTCGCAAAAGGAAAGCGACCTGAAAGTTGTTAAGGACAGCGTGGAAATGTCGAGGAAGGACGTGCGCGCCCTGGACCATGCCCATATGACGCGCCATTACTGGCCTGAATATATTAAGGCGATCAACGACGCCCGGCCTTCGGGCGGCGGCATCGTCTGCAGCTCCATCGAGACGGCCGTCATCGGCGGCCGCGAAAATACCGGCGACGCCGTGCGCAACCTAACCCCCGAAGAGTTGGATGCTGGGATGGTAGAGGATCAACTGCCTGAAGAGCCGGTAAGCAGAGGGCGTAACCCATTCGGCGGTCGCGGCGGAAGGGCCGAGGATTCGGTCAATGACAAATACGAAGACAATTTGAATGGTTTTCCCGGAATTTTCGACGGCGGCGCCCCCCCCACCGAGCCCAACGGCTTCGTTGTCCTGGGCTACGCACAAGACTATAAAGCTTTGATATCGTTTGAGGATAATCTCAAAGCAAACCCAGTGTTCGGAAAACATCGCGTCTATGTGCACATTGAAGATGTGGCCAAGGTTGCCAAGGATGAATTGGACAATGCCCAAATCGGGGGAGACTTTGGCGAAGTAACAAAGACGGCTTCTTCTTCTGTGGGTGGGATGGACATAGGCATGAGCTTCGATATGGGCGGCATGATGCCACCCATGGGCGGCATGATGCCACCCATGGGGGGCGGCTTCGGTGGCGGAAGTCCAGCGCTGCTCGGGCCCGTAGTCGTTCATTTTCGAGTGGATGTCCAGTTCCGAGGCCGACCGCAAAAATTTGAAAATTAGCCAGCAGTCGCGCCCGAGATTCGGCGCGTTTTCGAGATAAGGATAAGCCGACATGAAAATCAAAAAAGCACACATCGTAGCGTTCTTGATGCTTACCAGCGCGGGCGGTGGCGCCGGCGCGGTGTGGCAATTTCATTTGTCAGACGCGTTGGCCGATTTGGATGAGCACCTGGGACGGCAAAGCGCCCTCGAAACGAAAATTCTCTATTTGCAAGATACCTTCGAGGGGAAAAAGCCAGAGTATATTATCGGCGAGTGGGCCAAGGCCAATGACCCGTGGAACAGCGCCAAGAACGAGCGCAAGGGCTACTTCCGTTTGGCTCAGGACATCCCTGAACCCGTGGAATACCCTGACGGTGAGCGCATTCCACGGTTTTTTTACGAACGCGAGTACCCGCGCCGTGAGCAAGAAATGTTTGATATGCTGGCCAAGAATAAATGCCTCCTGCAGATGCCTGCGCCTTATTTCAATGCCCCTAACATCAGCACGCTCCCATCAAACCCCAACGAAAAGGAAGTGGTCGAGTGGTTGACTAGCTTTAATCGCGGCGCCTACACAGTCAAGTTTCTAGCGGAGGCCGGCGCGGTCGAAATCATAGACATATATTCTTGGAACGAACGGACCAACGGAATGGGTAGTTTGACCCGGCAGACGACGGGGCTCGAATTTACCATTTCCATGCGCAATCTTGCTGCGTTCCTTGAGAAATTACGGATTGCAAAGGAGTACTACAAGGTTGAAGCGATCTTCTTGTCAAATCTGGCGTTGCGCAATCCTAATCCGAATGTATCGGTTCAGATGCTCCTGACGACCGCGGTATACAACATGCGGGAACCGGAAGTGACACCGGCAAAATCGGGCAGTAGTGGATTCGGCGGCGGAGGAAGAAACGCTCCGGTTGATGAGGAAGACGAAGGTACTTGGTGGTCGAATTTCAAGCGGAATGTATTGTATTTATAAGCGTCAAACGGCATAATAGCCGGTTCGGGGTAGCGATTGTGAGTGAGAAAGGGTCGTGTGGACAAACTAAGAAAATTTGGGGCGTGGCTATGGCTCAACAAAGAGCGCATGCTGCTCGGGGTTCTCGTTGGTTTTCTGTGCTATCGAGTGTGGGCAGTCATGGAGCCTCAAGAAATCGACACGAACGATCAAATTATGCCGCCTCGGAATTCGGGAAATGTCGGCCTAGGCGAAGCAATACCACCGATAGCCCCCACCGCCGCACCGGGCGCGCCCCTTACGTCTCTGGCGACTCGCAATCCCTTTTTGTACCGTCCGGGCGCCGCGACAAACAGCGATGGCGAAACGGAGATCGATATCGAGTTGGTCGATGCCCCCAAAGTGGATCGCAATGGTGATTTAAAGGCTCGGATCAAGCCGCGCAAGGGGGGGCGTACAAAATCCTATATTGTAGGCAAAGAGGTGGGTAAGTGGAGGATCAATGAGATCCGGGAAGATTCAGTTCTAATTGAACATGTGGACACTGGCGAAGAAAGGGTTCTTCGTGTTCCCGAAAAGTAATCGCAAATAGGCCTCGTGAATGCCCGAATGAGGGACCGGTGAGTTGGTTTTGGCCCGGTGCCGCCAGACGGGACGCTGTAGGTTTAACGAAGTACAATGGTAGCGAAATACAACGGCATTAAATTTTCGGGAGTTTGTAGGTGCAGTTCGGCGAGGGGTTGTCGGCCCGAAAACTACATAAAATCTTGAAAGCGATTGGATTTTTCCAAAGCGGAAGGAAGAAAACGTAATGGCAAACATGCTGTCCCGGCCTAACTCAGTGAGTAGCGTGTTATTGATTGCGCTCGCGGGGGCCCAATGTTTTATTGGTGCCTCGGCCCTGGCCCAAGAGGATTCCGACGTCGATGATGTGGCCATCTCGGCCGCCGAAGAGCATCATCGCTCGGGCGTCGCTTTTTATAGCGCCGGGAATTACGCCGAGGCGCTCGATGAGTTCAACCGAGCGCTTGCTTTGGATTCCGCCATGGAGAAGGCGGATGAATACCGCGTCCGGGCGGAGACCATGTTGCAGATAGCGGCCACGGGCGGGACGCCAGGGGAAGTCGAAGAGTTTAACGTTTTTGATCCCGATTCACCTGAATACTCTGCGGGCTCCGACGAGCAATACCTCGACCCTGAAGAATACAAAATTCGGGAAGTCCGCGAATATGTCACGCGCGGCGAACTTTATCTTGAGCATAAATTCTACAAACAAGCGGTCGATTATTTTGAGCGAGTAATGCTCATTGCGCCTGATAATAATCGAGCGAAGGACGGGCTGTACAAAGCGACGCTCGGCTGGAATACACAGCTAGTAGAAGACACGCAGAAACAGATCGAGGTGCAAACCTACGAACTCCGGGAAGGCATCGAAGCTAAGAAAAAACTCCCAGAGGGGGCCAACCCGGATGGCATCAAACCGCCGAGGCTGGTTGTTCCCGTCGTGGAAGAAACGCAGGAAGTCGAACGCCAACTATCCTCCATAGAAGAGACCCTCGAAACGGTGATGGGCGTTAGTTTCGTTGATGAATTACACTTGATAGATTTCGTTGAGTACATCATCGAGGGATATGACATCAACATAATGATCGATGGCCGCGTCGTCCAAGAACCGGTCGATCCCGACGATCCAAATAGCGCACAGGCAACCTTTGCCCCACCAGGAGGCGGAGGCTTTGGCGGACCACCAGGCGGCGGCTTTGACCCGTTTGGGGCTTCGGCGCCATTCGGTGCAGGTGCAGGTGGAGGTGGAGGTGGAGCCGTAGACTTGGGGCTTGGCGCCGGGGTCGTCACAGACGGCTTGATTCCCTACGTAAATCTCAAGGACATGATGCTCAAAAATATCCTCAAAGCAGTCCTGAAACCGATGAACCTAGACTACTCAGTCCAGCCGGGATTCATCTGGATCAGCACGGCGCAACGCATACGCGAAGAAACGTTTGAAGTTCTTGAAACGCGCTACTACCAGCTAAAAAACGCCGGCGCAGAAACACTCTTTAAGCTCATTATCATCAACACCGGTGGTGGCGGAGGTGGCGGTGGTCAGCAGGGCGGCGGCGGCGGTTTGGGTGGCGGCGGCGGCGGTTTGGGTGGCGGCGGTGGCCAGCAGGGCGGCGGCGGTGGCCAGCAGGGCGGCGGCGGTGGTTTCGGTGGCGGCGGCGGTGGCCAACAGGGCGGCGGCGGTGGTTTCGGCGGTGGTGGCGGTGGTCAGCAGGGCGGCGGCG
>JAPYPO010000259.1 GCA_029937645.1 Candidatus Hydrogenedentota bacterium | reverse complement strand
AGTCCGTACTTCTCGCAGACCTTGTGCCCCTCGTCGACCAGCAACGAGAAGTTGAGACTCTGCTTCTCGATAAACTTGCAGTGCATCGCGGCCGAATCCGGACTAACGCCGAATACCTGAACGCCCGCCTTCGAAAACTTCGCCATCCGATCGCGAAATTCCTGTGCCTCGACCGTGCAGCCGGAGGTGCTGTCCTTTGGATAAAAATAGACGACAACCGGCGCGCCCTTGAGGGCCGAAAGACGGACCTTGTCACCGCTTTCATTTGCCAACGTAAATGCGGGGGCGCGTTTGCCCTCGATTGGAATAGATGAACTTGCTTCCGTCAACGCTACTCTCCTTATGTTTCTTCGTCCGTCGATTCCCGGGTTTCGAGAATCGAACGCACGGCCTTCATCAGCGGAACCAGAGACGCAAGATGCGCCTCGGGTTCGCCCTCAAAATAGTGGCCCACCCAATTGAGCCGATTCCATATCTCCTCGCCATCCCAATGATCGAGAGGCTTGCGGATTTCGTCTCGCAGCAATTGCACATCCTGCAAAAGCCAGTCCCGCCGAATGCCTTCGAGCGCCGACGCTTCAATTTCCTTCGCCAACTCCAAGACGGCCGCAATGGCATCCATCGTCGCCTGATTCGTCGTCTCCGGCGCGACCGGAAACCGGGCGTTCAGTGTGGCCGCGTCCTCGACTAGATCGATGCCTGCCGGCGTGATGCGCGACGCCGCAAACAAGGGTGGACTGTAGCCGATCATCACCTCGATCAGCCCCGAATCATGCAGGTAATACGCGTTGGGCGCCAGATCATCGCGTTCGATAGCCGTGTCCGAGAAGAAATCATCCGGCGTAAGCATTTGTAGCGGTTCTTGGGTGTACCGCGCGTACAGATACAGAAGAATCTCACGCCGCACTCGCTTGGGGTGATTGGATTTCATGAGCCGGATTATACGAAACCCAAGGGCGAGAGGCCAGATTCGCGGAACCCGCGTGTGAGAGATATCACCAAGTCCCCGGCTGTGAAGGAAGACGTTCTACTTGGCCGCAAGGACAGCGTTCTCCATCCCTCCCCCTCAGGGGCCTTCCAAAAAGTCGATGAACACCTTGGTATTGAAACCGCAAACTGAAGAATAAAAGGTTAGAGGGCAAAGGAAACGCCCAACGAATAGGCCTCGGTCTACGCCGATCAGAATACAACGAGATAGAAAATGAAGAACGCAAAAACACTCCGTCGCGGAAAAACTGATCGCCGTCGTCTCGCTACTTTTTGGAAGTCCCCTGAGGGAGAGGGTGGATATCATAGGCTACTGCTACGACTCTATTTTGCCCTCATCCATGATCGACCGGATGTGTTCGCCGATGGGTTTCACCCAGGGGTTTCGGACAATCTTGAAATGGTCCCCTTCCACGTCGACCACGCTGAAGAATTCGTCGGTGACCAGCTCGGCCCATCCTGGTCCGTGACCGGATTTCTTGGTCTCTCGCGCGTTGGGCGGGGCGATGGAGGCCTTATAGAGGACGAGCCGTTGCTTTACGGGCCGTAGCGTAAACCGGTCGAGCGCCCGAAAGTTGGCGGAAAAAATCCGCATGAACTGGCGTACTTCTATCTTATCGAAATCGAGTATCTTCTGATTCTCTGCTAGAATTTCCGTCATGTCGGCGCGCTTCAGGAAGAGGTTGTAGATTCCTTCGTGCCACAAATTTCCTGCACGGCCCATGACGGTTGTCTTTTCCGGATTCGCCTTGCGGCGCTGGAGCTTTGTCGCGGCGTAGACATGGATACTGTCCGCAATCACTTTCAGCGCCGACCCGAGTACGGTAGCCTGAAAGCATAGATTCTGATAGAGCTGTTTTGGGGTGAAAACCTTTTGCTTCTCGATGCGACGGGCATCGAGCAGCGCGACCAGGCCGACCTCGCTGCCACTCTCGATCAACTGTCGGCCCACTTCATACGCGACTACGCCGCCAAGCGACCAGCCACCGAGATAGTAAGGGCCCTCCGGCTGAATGTCCTTGATGCGTTTGACGTTAATCTCCGCCATCTCCTCGATGGTGCGACACGGCTTCCGTTTTCCGTCCGCCGCGGGATCGAGCAGGCCATAGACGGGCTGGTCGCGGCCCATATGATGCGCGAGCGCATAGTACGCCATAGAATCTCCACCGGCGGGGGCCACGCAAAAGAATGGCGGCCAAGCGGTCCCTTTCTGTATCTCGACGAGGAGTTCCATCGACGGATTGAGCGCGTCGGGATCTGCGTTTCCGTTGCGCGGGACGCTTGGTGTGGGAACGGAGGCCGGGCGTTCGATACGCGGTTCAGCTTCGTTCGTGATCGGAGTGTCGTTGGCTAACTCTTCCAACACGTACTCGACGACCGCTTCGATTGTCGGGTTCCGGAGAATCTCGCGGAGATAGAGTCGAATGCCTAACAGTTGGTGAAGATTCTCCGTCAGCTCGGCGGCCATGATCGAATCAAGGCCGAGATCAAATAGCTGGCTATCGGCCGAAATTTCCGAGGGGGAAATTCCCAGCGCGATAGCGATTCGGTCCTTGAGAAACTCCAGCAAGAAGGGCCGGCGACTCCCTGAGTCGAGCGATCGAAAGTCAGCGGCTTCGTTCGCGTCTGGTAGCGGGGTTGCGGTCGACACAGCGATCCCGCCGTTCGTGAGATCCTGGAAGAGGTGCGCGCCATCAAAGGCGGCGAATAGTTCCGACGCGTACTTCCAGTTGGCATCCAGGATCGTGACTTGGCGGCGACCGCTCATGATCACGGCTTCGAGCGCCCGGATGCCTTCTGCCGGAGCTATCGGCGGGAAGGCGCGGACGTTCGGCGCGCCAGACACATCCAATGACGCCGCCATTCCCACCTCGGCCCACGGCCCCCAATTGATGGATTGTGCGGGGATGTCCCGGCTCTGTAGCTCTTGGGCCAATCCGTCTAGAAAGGCGTTGGCCGCAGCGTAGGCCGTGAAATTTGGGGAACCGATCACTGCAGCTGCTGACGAACAGAATACGAAGAATTCAAGGGGGGAGCCCTCGAGGGCGAGAGACAAATTCCACCCGCCGTCCACCTTCGCGCTCAGGACCCGTTGCAATACCGTGGGGTCAAAGTCGGCGATTTCGTTGGGCTCCACGACGCCGGCCGCATGAATCACTCCGCGAATCGGAGCGCAGGACTTTTCATCGAGCGAAGTCATGAGGGATGCGAGTTGCGACGCGTCCGCGCAATCGACTGCCGCCGTTCGGACGGATACGCCTGAGGCTTCCATGGAAGCGACCGCCTGGGTTGCGCGATAGAAGCGGTCGTTCTTGTCGAGCGTGGCCCATGCACCGCGTTTGGGAAGGGGAGTACGGCCGATGAGAACGAGATGTTTCGCGCCGCGCCGGGTGAGCCACTGGGCAATCTCTAAGCCGAGGCCGCCCAATCCGCCCGTGACCAGATAGGTGCCGTCTGCCGCGCAGGCGAGGGTGGAGGGCGCTGCACCCTCCAACGGAAAGCGGCGCAGTCGCGCTACCGAAAGTTGGCTGTTGCGCGACGCAACCTGATCTTCGTTCTGCGTATTGTTCATGATTACGATTAACGACTCGCAAGGCGGCGTAGCGTCGGATTCCAAGTCGATCATGCCACCCCAGATTTCGGGGTGCTCGACACTCGCGCTCCGACCCAGGCCGCACAAGGCTGATTGGCTCGCATCACTGTGCTCGTTCTCGTCTATCGATCGCCCGCGGCGGGTGATGAACCAAATGCGCGGCGCATGTCGATACGGACTTGTCGCTACTGCACGAAGGAGTACGGATGCGTTTCGGCATCGTGCCTCCGCGACCTGAGTCGGGATGGAGCCCGAAGACTCCTGCGCGGCCAGGTAAATAATTTTCGCTGCGAGCGCGTCGTCATTTGAAATAGATGCGTCGATCACGCGAGCGATGTCGTCGTTCGAGGAGAGGTCCAACAGGAATTGGCCGACACCCTGTGTGGCAAAGGTCTCGCCGGGCGATGCGAGAAAGGCGCGCATCCCGAGCGCGATAAGGCCTGACTGTAAGGTCTTTCCGTCTTCAAATGCTTCGGCTACTATGAGGTAGTGGGCCCCTGAGCTGGCCACGGCATCTTCCGGTTCCCAGGCTTGCCACTGAATGCGATAGAACCAATCGTCGCTGAAGCTGTGCGCCTTTGGGGGGCGGGAAACCGTAAGCCGTTCTGAGGGCTGGAACCAATGGCGTTTACGCTCGAAGGGGTAGGTTGGTAACTGAACCCTTTGCCGAGTGTGGCCCTCTCCAAAGGCCTTCCAGTCGATAGCTACACCCCGGACGTATAACGCGCCGAGGGCTTCGAGCATCGTCTGCCAGTCGCTGCCGCGTTTCTTCAGCGACGGGACCCATGTTGTATCGTCGTTCTCGACACACTGCTTGCCCATCTGCGACAAGAACGGCACGGGGCCCATCTCAAGAAAACAGGTGTATCCGGCGTCGGCCAATTTTTTTGCTGATTGCGCGAACAATACGGGCTTGCGAATGTGGTCAACCCAGTAGTCCTTTTCGATAGATTCGCCGGCGTCGATGAATTCCGCGGTGACCGTCGACATGAACTTGACCTGCAAGGGATCGCACACGATTCCGGCAAGTTTTTCTCTGAAGGGCTCCAGGACGGAGTCCATTAAGGGAGAGTGAAACGCGCGCGCAACCCGGAGGAGTTTTGTTTCTTCCCCAGCGCTTTCCAATTGGGCGGCTAAGGCTTTGAGCGTTTCGGTATCGCCGGATACAACCCGATTAGCCGGTCCATTGTGTACGGCAATCGACACTTTTTCCGCGTGTGGCGCGACGAACTCCTCAAGTATTTCCAACGACGCGGAGGTATTGAGCATCGCGCCATCGTCCGACAAGGCCTGCATCAATGCGCCGCGTTCGGCGACGATGCGCAGGCCTGTTTCAACGGAGAAGAGGCCGGCTACACAGGCGGCGGGAAATTCGCCGACGCTATGGCCCAGCACGGCATCCGGGGTGATGTTCCATGATTTCCACACCTCCGCCAGTGCGTAGCCAAGCGCGAACATGACGGGTTGCATGTGGCTGGTGCGTTCCAGCAGCGACGCGTCGCCGTCTTCTGGATAGAGCAGTTCTATCAACGGTGGTTCCAGGTGGGGACGCAACGCTTTGTCACAGCGTTCCAGGGCCTGTCGAAAGACGGCGTTCGACTCGTAGAGATCTTTCCCCATGTTGGGCAGGGGAAATCCTTGGCCCGCGAATAGGAAGGCGACTTTCGGCGCGATTCCTGGTTGGAACCGTCCATGAATGAGCCCTGCGGTGTATTTTCCCTGGGCGTATGCGGCGAGCGTGTCCGCGATCACGGTGTGAGATTGGGCGACGACCGCGATACGCTCCTTCAGGGGCGCTCGATTCGTGTTCGCGCTGAAACAGATATCGGCGAGCGTCAGTTCCGCGTTCGAGCGCAGAAACGCTGCATGGTCGGAGGCGAGCGTACGCAAGGCCGCTTCATCTTGCGCCGCCAGCGTCAGGATGTGATAGGGGCGACCCGCGACCGCGTCGGCTTCGGGAATAATGGCAGGCGGTTTCTTTACATCTTCAAGAATAACGTGGGCGTTCGTTCCGCCAAACCCGAAGGAACTTACGCCGGCGTAACGCGGGCCGTTACATACGGGCCACGACTGGCGACGGGCCGCGATGGCCAACGACGAGTTATCGAGCGAGACCTTTGGGTTCAACGTGTGGAAATGAAGGTTTCCGGGAATTTCATCGTGCTGCATCGCCAGAATTACTTTGATGATGCCCGCCATCCCGGCAGCGCTCTCGAGGTGGCCAATACTCGACTTCGCGGAACCGACGAGGCAGATCGCCTCCGGGTCCCTTCCCTCATCGAGCACCGCCTTCAAGGCTTCAAGCTCGATAGGATCCCCTAACTCCGTGCCCGTGCCGTGGGCCTCGATGTAGGAGATGTCAGATGCCACGATCCCCGCTTTCCGGAGGGCGCTCTGGATGAGCGCCTGCTGGGCCAATCCGTTTGGAGC
>JAPYPO010000258.1 GCA_029937645.1 Candidatus Hydrogenedentota bacterium | reverse complement strand
GGTCCCCGAACGCATTCGTAAACAGGTCCGAGTAACTCGGCTGACTCGCAAGAACTTCGACCACGTCCTGCGGGATGTTGGTTGCCAATGCTAACGGTGTCGAAGATCGAAGTCGCTCGGCCACCTCCGACCAGGTGCGCCCGTCCTTCGCCATTTCTCCGCTGCTCATGATGGGGCCAACGGCCTGATTTTCCAAAGCCCCGCCGCGTGCGATCATGGTTCTCCCGTTTACCGGATCGACAAATGTGTTAGACGCTCGGCCATCCCAGAACAGACTCGGAGCGAACATGCTCGCGAAGTATGACTGCGCAGCGCGCCCCGTCACCTGACGCTCAAATCCGAAAATGGGATCTTCGATTGCGACGCCCTGGTTGTTCCGGCGAACGACCCCGGGCGATCCGATCACGTCGTCGTCCGTGCCGAAAAAGCCATCGTGTCCGGGGTTCGTTCCAAAGTTCGGGTCAGCGCCGGCGAAGGAGGGGATGTGACAAGTCCCGCAGGCCATCGTCCTATCGCTTGAGAGTTGCTCATCCCAGAAGAGGATTTTACCGAGCACCCGTTTCTCTTCCGTAATCGGATTTTCAGGGGGGACCGGGACCGGTGGCAACGCCCCGTTGGGCGGCGGAGGCCGTTGGCCGACATCCACGAACACAGGCGTGTGATCGCTGAACGTTGCCTCGAACTGCTGGGGTGTTTCTCCGTAGTGCGACGGTCGAATGACGAATGCCGCTGTACTTGGAATGGATGTTGCCCCATCTTGGGTTGCGTAGATGTGATCCAAGTTGGCCGAAGTGCCGGGTAGGGCCGTCGTATTATCCGTGTTCTCTTTCGGGAGCATTTCGAGAACGCCGTCCGCGCGCAATTGACTGTGTGGCGGTCGGTTGGGTTGCGCGTTGAAGTCTCCCGCGAGGTATACCAGCGGCGTTTCCGTCGGATTGTTGAGCAGTTCCGCAACGTACGCATTCAGGGCTGTCCCCTCGTACTCCCGAATGAACTCATTTTGGCCGCCGAAAGGGAAGTGATGAGAAATGACCCGAAAGACCCGGTCTTGCTGACGGAATAAGGCCGTCTCGGGGAGCCCGCGCGTGTCACGAAAGGGCGCTCCAGTGGGCCCAAAATCTTCCATCCAATTCGGGAAGTCTGTGTAGAAGGAGCTATAGGGAGGGAAGCGCAGGGCGTTAAGGGACTCGCCACCGAGGAGCTGGACCCGGTTCGTATCGTACACGAATCCGTTCGGACCCGCGCCGAATGACGCCCGCCAATTCGGGCCCAGACGGCGAAGAATCGCATCGAGCGCGGGCCTTGAGCCTCCACCGTTGCCGCCTGGTGTTGCTGCAACTTCCTGTAGCGCCAGCACCGAGGCCCCGAAGGTGCGAATGCGGTCCGCAATGGCGTCAAGCTGCTGGGGTGTACGCAGAGGCTCGCGCGATCCCAGTCGCTCAATATTCCAAGTTAGAATGCGTACCTCGCCGGGCCTCGGCGGGAATGGGAAAACGCCCTCGTCCTGTCCGAAGCATACACCGGCATATCCCAACAATCCGAACAAAACGCTCAACACCTGAAGTCTTCTCATCGCTAATCCCTCCTATCGATTGTTTAACATGAATACTTCAGCGGCGCCACGTTATCGCTGAGGAGCAGGGCGCTCATTCCGGGGACTTGGGCGTTCACCTCGGGGAGCTGGGCGATCACCCCGGGGAGCCGGTGGCCGAAGCTGCTGAAATTCCTCACGCGACAACACCCCGTCGCCATCTCTATCGAGACGACGGAATTCCGTGCCGAGATCTGGCCGAAATCCACCGTCCGGGCCACGACGATCTCGTTGTCCACCGTCACGGCCCCTGGGGCCTCGTGATTCTCCGAATCCTTCGCCACGCGGCGGCCGGTCAAACTGTTGGTTGCCCGGGGGACGACGGCGATCTTGCTGGCCGTAACGCCTTTCATACCCGCGTTCACTTGAATCGTACTCTCGATATTGACTGCGGGGGCCGCCGTATCCGGGACCGCCCGGACGTGGCGGACGCTGGCCTTGTGCGTCTGGTCCACCCCTGCGTCCCGGCTGTCCGCCGTGCTCGCCACGTCCGCGATACTCCTCCTGCGAGCCGCCGCGTCTTGGTGGTGGTGGTGGGCCAAACCCGGGTCGGCCATCCTGGCCGCGATGTCCTTCAGGACCACGCGGCCCACGAGGTCCTCGATGCCGCTGGCCTTGATCGAACTGCCTGTCCCGAGGGGCGTCGCCTTCGTCCCAACGCGGAGGGCGTGGGGGAGGGGGTGGTGGGCGTTGGTCGAGTTGCGCTTCAATTCCTTCGTTTTGATCATCCGGAGTGCCAGCGGCCTGGCTATGTCCTCTAGACGGGAACACAGCCAAGATTCCGATCGCAAGACCAGAAAGCACGGCAGCTTTCAGATGCCAGGACAGCCCAATTGATGTGAGTTTCTGCGTATCCATGATTCGTTCTCCTTTGGTTTGTTCGCTTCGTGCCTAAACAGTAGCCGACGAACATGACAGATCACCGTGCGCGATCATGAAGAAAATGTAATGTTGCGGCGAGCAGATTTCGGCGTCAGGCTTGCTATACTTCCGGCATGAAAGTTTTGGTTGTGGAAGACGAAGAGCGTATCGCGAGTTTCATTCGCAAAGGCTTGAAGGAACAAGGGTTTACCGTCGAAGTGTGTGACAACGGGGACGAGGCCCACACCCTGGCGTCCACGTCCACCTATGACGCGTTGATCCTGGATATCATGATTCCAGGCCGTGACGGATTGAGCGTCCTGCGCAGCCTACGTGACGCTAAAAACACGGTTCCTGTGATTATGTTGACCGCGCGGAGTTCGCTCGACGAGCGTATCGAAGGGCTCAACCTTGGCGCGGATGACTACCTGACCAAGCCCTTCTACGTCGAGGAACTCGTGGCGCGGCTTCATGCGATCGGGCGGCGCGCGACAGGAAAAAAACTGACCTCCAGGACCGTACGCGATCTTCGAGTCGATCTGATCAATCGAGAAGTGACGAAGGCGGGGGAGTCGATCAGCCTCACGCCGCGCGAATTTAGCGTCTTGGAATATCTCATGCGGTCACCGGGCCGGGTGTACACGCGCACCCAAATACTGGAGCATGTCTGGGGCTATGATTTTGACCCGAGTACGAATCTTGTGGACGTGCATGTCCGCCGGTTACGCAAGAAAATTGGACACGACGCAGACGCCCCTATCCTGGAGACGGTCCGTGGCGTGGGATACAAGATCATCAAGGACGAGTAGGGACCCAATCGGATGACCTTCCGTAGTTTTCGTGGCCGGATAGCGTTATTTTCCGTTTTGCTGAGCGGCTCCATCCTGGCGGTGTTCGGGGTTTGGAGCTGGCAACTTCTATATTCGACGGGCCTCGAACGGATTGACAACCAGATTAACGAACTGAGCCGTCCCCATATCGTGAACCGGCAGACGCGAGGCCACTGGGAGCGGCTCGACGAATCATTGCAATTCGTCTATGGCAACCTGACGACAGGTTCGATAATTCTCCTGGCTACCACCCCAGACGATCGAATCCTTTATCGTTCCCACGAATGGCCAGAGGAGTTGGATCGCGTTTCGCTACCCGAGCCGAACCCCTGGGAAGACCTGCCCAACGCCGACTTTCGGCCTGACGACCCTCCGCCACCGCGTCGTGAGTTTGGCCCTGGCCGACAAGGTCCACCGCCACGACGCCGCGGTCCCGGCGCGCGCCGAGGCGGGCCGCCTCCTTCCCCAACGCTGCCCAGCGCTCCGGCGAAGTTTGTTACGCGCGCAACCGAAAACGGCGCGTGGCGCTTGGGGATTATGAGCAATCCGAATGTCGAACTGATCGTAGGCGTCGATCTCAGCGCGTTTCAGACGCGTATGGCGAATCTGAGAATGCTCTATGCCGCCGCGGGCGTCGTTGCCATGCTGTGCGTGGGCACCGGTGGATTTCTCTTTTCCCAGCGCGCCTTGAGGCCGCTGACTATGTTGACGCTCGCGGCGGAATCCGTGACTGCGCGCGGGCTCGACCAGCGTCTTCCGATGCAAAAGGAGGACAAGGAGTTTGCGCGTCTCATCGCCGTGTTCAACGGAATGATGGAACGACTCGACCGAAGTTTTCAGCAGGCCTCGCGGTTCAGCGCCGACGCCGCCCATGAACTGAAGACGCCACTCACGGTGCTACAAGGACAGTTGGAGTCTGCCGTTCAAGACGCCGATCAGACGGAGTCTCAACGGGCATTCCTCGGGCAATTGTTGGAAGAAGTGCAGCGGATGAAGTCGATCACGCAAAAGCTCTTGCTCTTATCCACATTCGATACGGGCCATGTGCGCATCCATCGTGAGCGCGTGAATGTATCTCAACTGCTGGACGAAACGGTCGAAGACATCGCGATCATGGCTCCACGACTCCGGATTAGATCGGAAATCGAGGACAAGTGCTACGCAGACGCGGACGAAGATCTCCTGCGGCAGGTCTTCCACAACCTCGCGGGCAACGCCATCAAATACAATAAACGCGGCGGCGCCATCTGGGTATCCCTCCTCGAATCCGATGGCGTGTTGGCGTGTAGATTTTCGAACACAGGCGCTCCCATTCCACCCGAAGATCGCGAGCGGATCTTTGACCGCTTCTATCGCGTCGATAAGGCGCGGGGAAGAAATATCGAGGGCGCTGGCTTAGGGTTGAGCTTGTCGCGGGAAATCGTGCGCATCCACGGCGGCGCCATCAGGCTGCTCGACCAGCACGACCATCGCGAAACCATACTGGTGCGCCTTCCCATCGCGCACGATTCGGATCACGCATAACGCCGGGTCGAATTTAGTACGCCGCTAACTCATGTGGGTTGATCCGACGCCTACGGCAATCCACTCCCCGTGGAGGCGTCTGACACGGACTACCGTGTTGCCACCGTCGATAAACGTGCCGCTGCCCGACGGAGGATTAAGCACCAATCTGGCTGTGCCGTCATCCATAATTCGGATAGTGTTTGTCCGGATCTCTACGCGTTCGCTATTGCGTTCACTCTCTCCCCGTGGCAGCACGTTGAAAGTCATTTCAATGGCTTGCGCAATCGCTTCGGCATCGGAGGGGGCCTCTAGCCCTGCGGGCGCGCCCGCGGTTCCATACGCAGCGTCACGCATCCGCGCGAACTCGGCCACGCTCTCCGCCGTTCCGATGGCTCCCAAGGCCATGATTGCCGCCGTTCGTTGGTTCCGTTGCAAGTCCGAAACCGCCGCATTGGTAAAGAATTGAGTCGCGTCGTTCCCCGCCAATTCGGCGATCGCGTCCGCAAGTTCATAAGGCTCGTATACGATGCCCCGTCCGATCGATTCATCGGGCCATTGCCTGAAATAGCGGCGTAATGCTGGAACAGCCCCATCCAATTTGAAATGACGCGCCGCCGAAATCAGCATCTGCGACTCGCGAACTTCCCAAACATAGCGTCCGGGCAGCGCCTTCAGTTTCTTGGTCACGAGCGCGCCCAGACGGTTGTGCGTACCGGGATCAATTGCCGGGGCCTCCTCGTTCTCCGATCGCCTGTTTCGCCGTTTCCGAGAGAATTGCAACAAGAGTTCCTCGGCCGAACCCGACTGCGGGACCCCATGGACGACTTTCGCTTCGGAATCGCTTCCGGCGGTTAGATCGAAAGATACAAATTGCGGGGATAATTTCTGCCAACCCGACTCGTCTTCTGAAAGCGGCATGTAGACCCGGTAATCGTATTGCCCAGGTGGCAGATTCTCTAGGCGGAATTCGCCCTTCGCATCCGTCTTCGGTGCCCAGACCATGGTGTTCGACGAACCTGCGGCGTAGCTTCCAGCGGGCAGGACTGTGAAGCCTGGCCCCGGCTTTCTGTCGTATGTTGCAACGCGAATCGTCAAGGAGCCCGGCTGTTGCAACGCTATTTCAAAAGATTCTCCGTCCGGCGTTTCTTGATTGAAAGTAAATACATGCCTCGCAGTACCCTCTGCCCAAACCCAGATTCCTCGGGTTGGAGGCATATTCCACTTCTCTTCCTCCCATGTGAACCAACCATTCACCCCAGAATGC
>JAPYPO010000805.1 GCA_029937645.1 Candidatus Hydrogenedentota bacterium | reverse complement strand
AGCCCGCCCAAATCGTCGACGCTAAGATCCTTAGAGTCGGCGCATCGATTCAACAGCTCCCCGTGAATTTGCGGCGGGTCGCTTCGGTTGTCGAGTGGGGGTTGCCGGTTTTGATCGGGGAATTGCCGGAAGGCGTCTTTTTTCCTGGCGAAGCGATTGACGTCAAATTTCAGTTGTAGCCCTCGGGCTGCGTACGGTGCGTAGGAGATGTATTCCTTGATGAAGCGTAGCCCTTCCCTTTCTTTTCTTTTTTCGTGTGTGTATGGCGCGGTGATGTTCGCGACGACTTTTGCGGACGCTCAATCGGGCAAGGCGCTTGCGGTGGGTGTGGGTGTGCCGCGCGTTACCGAGGTCATGTACCACCCCGAAGACGGGGGCGCGGAGTTTATCGAGATTTACAATGCCGACAGCGTGGCTATCGATTTATCAGACATGCGCTTCAGCGATGGCATTGGTTTTATTTTCCCCGGCGGCACCCTGCTCGAACCGGGCGAATATGCGGTCCTCGTCTCGTCTGAGGTCGCCTTCACCGCCCGGTACCCCGGCGTCCCGGTGGCGGGCGTATACACAGCGCGATTGGCGAATGCCGGCGAGACGGTGACGTTCACCGACGCCAATCTCAACGTTCTTGTTTCTTTCACTTATGACGACAGGTCGCCGTGGCCGGTCGCGGCGAATGGCGCGGGTTTTTCCCTGACCCTTGTGGACGCGGGCGCTGATCCGGACGACGCCTCAAACTGGCAAACGAGTGCCGAACTGGGGGGATCGCCAGGCGCGGCAGGCGTAGCGGTTGAAATTACTATGCCGCTTATCAATGAGGTGCTGACCCACACCGATTTGCCCAAAATAGACGCCGTGGAGATATTTAATCCGACTACGGAAACCATCGATATTCGCGGCTGGTTTCTCACGGATGACCGTAGGAATCCCGAGAAAGCCCGCGTTCCCTCCGAGCCTGAGTTTATTCTAGAACCGGGCGCGTTCGCTGTGCTTGATGAGGCGGATTTCCAAGGCAATCCTGGCGTTCTTAATGGGGTGCCCTTGCCTGGATTTCTGCTCAATTCACATGGCGAAGAAATTTACCTCTTGTCTAACGATGCAAACGGCGTACTTACGGGCGGAATTAGCGGCTTCGGGTTCGGCTCGGCAGAACTGGGCGTGAGCTTCGGGCGCCACGTGACGAGTGACGGCCGCGAGCTATTTGTCGCGCAGACCAGCATCACAATGGGCGCGGCCAATAGCGGGCCCAACGTTGGCCCACTTGTTATTAGTGAGATTATGTATAACCCGCCGCTTGAT
>JAPYPO010000804.1 GCA_029937645.1 Candidatus Hydrogenedentota bacterium | reverse complement strand
AGCGATGGCATGGGATTTTGAAACGGACCCCGAGTTCCAGAAGGAACTCGATTGGGTCGAGTCATTTGTTACCCAGGAGGTCGAGCCCCTCGACTACGTGGTCGAGAACCCCTACGACCTGGCCAACGAAACACGGAATGCGCTCATAAAGCCGTTGCAGGCGCAAGTGCAGGATCGCAAGCTTTGGGCCTGCCATCTCGGGAAGGATTTGGGAGGGCCGGGCTATGGGCAGGTGAAGCTCGCCCTGATGAACGAGATTCTGGGCCGCAGCGGCAACGCGCCGATTGTGTTTGGGTGCCAAGCGCCCGACTCGGGAAACGGCGAAATCCTGGCGCATTACGGTACGGACGAACAGAAGGCCCGCTATCTTGAACCGCTGCTGAAAAACGAGATCGTCTCGTGTTTCTCCATGACGGAGCCGCAGGGCGGTTCGGACCCGAAAGTCTTCACGACCCAGGCGGAGCTCGTTGGCGACGAGTGGGTTATCAACGGTGAGAAGTGGTTTTCATCAAACGCCCGCTACGCCTCCTTCCTTATTGTCATGGCCGTGACCGATCCCGGGGCTTCGCCCTACCAACGCATGTCGATGTTCATCGTTCCCTCGGACACGCCGGGCGTCAACATCATTCGCAACGTCGGGATGCACCCAAACGAACCGGCGACGCACGCCTACATTCGCTACGAAAATGTGCGCGTGCCGAAGGACCACATACTCGGCGGCCCAGGGCAAGCCTTCGAGGTCGCGCAAACGCGCTTGGGCGGAGGGCGCATCCATCACGCGATGCGAACCATGGCTGCGGTCAAGAAATCCTTTGACCTGATGTGCGAACGGGCGCTGTCGCGCGAGACGCAAGGCGAACGATTGGCCGACAAACAGATGACCCAGGAAAAAATCGCAGACTCATGGATCGAAATGGAGCAGTACCGGTTGTTGCTGCTCCGGACCGCGTGGCGTATTGACAAATACCAAGACTATATGAAGGTACGCAAGGACATCGCAGCGATAAAGATAGCCATGCCCTCCGTCCTGCTGAACGTGGCGTCGCGCGCGCTCATGCTCCACGGGGCGTTGGGCGTTTCGACGGAGATGCCCTTCGCGAAGCAAATTATCAATTCCTATTTTCTCGGACTGGGCGACGGGCCGACGGAAGTCCACAAAATCACCCTGGCCAAACAGATTCTCCGCGATTACTCTCCCTCGGACGACCTGTTCCCGACGGGCCATTTGCTCAAAGTACGCGAAAAGGCGCTCAAGAAATTCGGGGAACTTGTCGGTCCCACAGACGACCAGATTTGACG
>JAPYPO010000803.1 GCA_029937645.1 Candidatus Hydrogenedentota bacterium | reverse complement strand
ATGCTATACTCCGCGCCACGTCGCCGGAAACGGGGTAATCGAGACGTGGTAATCTCAAGCCAAGGACGCCTGCTAGACGGGGTTAGAGGTTCCGCTGAGTTTCTTGTCGCGATGCGTGCACGGTAAATTTCGAGAAGGGTGACACGTCTATGAATATCCCATGGTTAATTTTTGCGTTGCTACTGGCCTTGTGCGCCATTTTGGGCATCGCTTTCGTTACGCCCCAGGACCCGTACGGGGAGGTTGAGCAAGAAGATGGCACGATGCAGCGCGAAAGCTTGAACCACGGCTACGCGCATAACAAGTACGTCAGCATGAAACAAAGCGGGCCCGGAGCGGAGCGCGCTGAAAAGACCCTATGGGTCGCGTGGGTCTTCGGCGTCGTCCAGATCCTCTTCTTCGTTAGCTGCCTCCTGCTCGGCGCAAGCCGTCACGGAAAACTTGGGCCTGCCAAAGTGCCCTTTGCCGTTGGGGCGGTCATTCATATTTGTATTCTCTCTGCGCTGTATTTGTCCTACCGGGGTTTCCTGGCCGAAGACACCCACACCCTCTTCGGTTCCTTTCCCAAGCCGACGGCGTGGATGATTTATGGGGTATGGCCCTTCCCTATCTACTTCTTGATTGTGTATTACATCCAGTTTGACAAGTGGCACTTCACCGACGACGACCAGAAGCGCCTTGATGAACTCCTTGCCAGCCGTCCAAAAGCAACCTCTGGGGATCACTAATGGAAGAGTATCGAAATGTAATCGCCTTAAGTTGCATTGGGCTGTATTTTGCCATGTGCATCGGCATCGGCCTATGGGCCATTCGCCGCACAAAGGACACCAAAGATTTCTTCATGGCCGGCCGCGATCTGGGCATCATGGTTACGGCCATGGCCATGTTCTCCAGCACCCTAAGCGGATTCGGCTTTGTCGGCGGCCCCGGTTTGGTCTACAATTCAGGGATGAGTTCGTTGTGGATGATTGTTTGCGGAACAGTCGCCACCAGCTTCTCCTTCTTCCTGGTTGCCAAACGGCTCCGAATTTTCGCGGAAGTCTTCGACACCGTCTCGCTACCCGGCGCGGTGCGTGCGCGCTACAACAGCGAATCCACCCGCTTCTTAACCGCGGTAGCCATTCTCTTGGGAGTCATCGGCTATATGGCCGCCCAGACCAAGGCCATGGCTGTAGTGTTTATGGGAGTCGTCAATAACATTGACGCTCTTCCCGAAATAAACCTCGAAGTCTCTTTGGCCATTTCCGTCGCGGTCCTCGTGTTTTATTGCGTGACGGGCGGAATCATCGCGGGCGTATAC
>JAPYPO010000802.1 GCA_029937645.1 Candidatus Hydrogenedentota bacterium | reverse complement strand
CGTTTTTGGCTGTTCTCAAGAAGTTTGGTCCGGGAAATGATGGGTTGCTCTCCCACCCTTTTGAGGGCTACACCTTAACGATGGACTTTGCCGTGAACGACGCGCTGCCCGAGTTTCTTCAGGGACTGGACGCCATTACGCTTAATCACGGCGGCCGGCTCTACTTGGCGAAGGATGCGGTGATGTCGCCTGACACGTTCAACGCGATGTATTCACGGCGCGATGAGTTTCTCGCTGTTAAGAACCGGGTCGATCCGAAGAACCGGCTCTCGTCGAGCCTGGCGCGGCGTATTGGGCTTGTGCCGGGGAGGCCGCAATCGTGAGCGATCTCCCCCACGCTGTTGTTATTTTGGGAGCGACGAGCGCGATTGCCCGCGCCGTTGCCACGCGTTTTGCGCAGCAAGGACATTCGGTCATTGTCGCCGCACGCGACGTGGATGAGGCTGGGTATATTGCCGCGGATTTGCGAATTCGCTATCGGGTGGATGCGGCTGCCGTTGCGTGGGATGCGGAAGATTTCGAATCTCATGGGGCGTTTGTGGAGCACTGTGTGGAGAGGTTCGGCGAAGGATTGGGTGGGGTGGTCTTGTGTAGTGGCTATATGGATGATCAGGAGAACGTGCAGTCCGATCAAGCCAGTATGCGTCGGACGTTTGATGTGAACCTTACTGGGTCGGTCTCGACCCTGGATCTTTTTGCAAACCTTTTTGAAGAACGTGGCGCGGGTTTTATTGCTGCCGTCAGTTCGGTGGCGGGCGATCGCGGGCGTCAGAGCAACTACATCTACGGGGCGGCGAAGGCGGGCCTTAGCGTGTACCTTGAGGGCTTGCGCAATCGCCTCTACCACTCCGGGGTCCATGTGGTTACGATCAAGCCGGGCTTTGTGGATACGAAAATGACCTGGGGGGACGTTCCCTTTGCCGCGTCGCCTGAGGACGCGGCGCGCGCCATCGTCCGCGCTATCGAGAAGAAGAAGAATGTTGTATATCTCCCCTGGTTCTGGCGCTATATCATGCTTATTATCCGGCATATACCGGAGTTTCAATTCAAGCGGATGCGGATGTAGGGGCTGGCGATTCCAGTCATAATCGTGCGAACTATTTTTCTTGCGCAATGGGCTTTCCGCGATGATATGAAGTTCAGCTTCACCACGGAGAGCGGGAGAGAATGCATCCCATTAACGTATTTCCCTGAAAGTGTTACACGGTAACGTGGAACCCTTTCAGGGTTCGATCTTGGGCTAATCGTGTACCCAGGGTACGCTTCGCGAACCCTGGGCTGAGGAATATAACGCTTTCAGCGTAA
>JAPYPO010000257.1 GCA_029937645.1 Candidatus Hydrogenedentota bacterium | reverse complement strand
ATCCAGATCCATTTTTCGCCTAGTTGCACACCCCAACGAAGCCCCCCGCCCTCTTCTGCCCGTGGCGTTCCATCGGCATCGATGCGACTTCGGTAGGAAAGGTGATCGGAGTAGCTCGGGCTCGGCCAGCGGCACAGGCTGATCGTCCCGGTCGCGTTGATTCCGACGGTGAGCCCGCCGTTCCCGGTCACGGCGCTCAGGTCGCCCCGGCCGTATTGTTCTTCGAGGGCCTGGAGTTCGTCGGCGGATGCGGACTGCGATAGGAGAATAAGGGTTAGCAGCCCCCTCATCATTCTGCTCATCATTCTGAACCCCGCGGCGCATCCGCCTCGGAGTGGGCGGCGTAGCCGCTGAATTCGAGTCGCGATTCTTTGAATACTCCCTCCACTTGAAGCGCCCCTAGAATACTCAGCAACTCGACGTAGGGTAGGTAGCGGGCCTCTATGTCCTCTCGGTTCCGGCGGCGTATCAGTTCGCGGTCTGCCGCGCTGAGAAGAAGTTCGCCAATCAGTTTGGAACAGGGCTCCCAGTATAGGGTCATGTTTAATTCCCCGCCATGGCCGATGACGGCATCTGACTTGGTCAAGGCTGCGGCCAACTCGGCCATGAGAGGTTCTTGGCTTGTGAGCAGTTGGATCGAATCATACGCGGCGGCACACAGGGACAGTTTCTCGCCGGCATGGGGTTGAATCCAACCCGTAAAGGCTCCCCACTCCTGCCTGAGCGCCCCTGGGTGCGGGAATCCGGTATGGGCGGGGCTTCGCAGTGGCCTAAGGTATGCCATCTCAGGAATCCCCAAGCCTTCTGACGTGTCCACATGGGTCAATGCGAACTCAAAGGGGATGCCGGGCTCGGCCCATCCCATGGGCAGCGCGTCGGCTAATTCTTGAAGAACCGGATGGACGAGTTCCGATGCAGGGAGACGCGTGAGACCGTAGCGGATGAAGTCGGCCAGACTCTCGGAGGCCGTACCGGACAGGGTGAGGATCGGAGTGTTGGTTAGGTGCGCAGCCAGCCCTGGACTACGGATTTCGGAACGATTGAGGGAGGCGGCCGATTGAGCCTTGTCCGGTTTGGCTGAGGGCGCCGCGATCCAACCGCGTAAGGGTAGGCCATCATCAGGCGATAGCATGATTTCGCCATCGCGTTCGGCACGCCAGCGAAGTCCGGCAGCGCCACTTTCTGAAAGGATGCCGTGCTCGATAATCGAGCTGGAGTCTCGAAGAGACACAACGGCGGAAACTGAATGCGAGGCAAGGAGGTAGCCATCGCGCCACGTAAAGGCCCAATCACCATAACGCGAGATTCCGTTGGACTCTGACACGGTGCCCAGGGCACGTCCCACGATTTCGGCGGCACGCAAGAGCAACCCTGGCCGGAGGCATACACCTACCCCGCCGTCCCCCCTCGCAGCTACAAGCGACCGCCCAATCCAACTTGACCAGCGGGCGGGTGTGGACCGAAGGCCCATGGATGCGCGCATGTCAGATTCCCACTGCTGCAAGGGGTTGTGGCCGTCGCGCCGAAGTCGGGCAGAAAAAAAGGTGGCGTTGAGCGCCTGCCAGAATTTACCCGTTTCGTTCGTGTAGGCCACCCATGTGGCGTCGGATGGGTAGTATCCAAGGTGGGGTGCGTTCTTGAGATAGGAGTCAACGGCCAGCATCGCAACGACGATAAAAACCGCGAACGCGAGCGACAAGCGCCGCCTATGCCGACTTTGACGCCGTCTGGTTGAGCCCACGTCTGCGCGTTTAATGGTCAAGAACTAGGGTACCTTAACACTTCCTAAAAAAGCGATGGTCCATCAACCTTACGAAATGGACTGCGTAGGATTATGCTGAATTCCAGACCTCTTCCTTGTCGCGCTCTCGCTTTTCTTCGAACGACGCGATTTCGGCCACCAATTCCGCCTTTAGGTCGTCGGCATCGGGGGGAGGCGTGGCTGCGATGCGCGGCTCGAAGCTCAATTTTGTTTCGGCAATTTTGGCGTCGTATAGCGAATCGATCTCGGCGATGCGCGCCTTCTCCGGTTCCGATAGCTTGCGGGATGGACCCGATTCGGCCTCCATGCGTTCCATGGCGAGTTCATAGGCACTTTTCACTGGGAAATCTCCACTGGTTAAGGTTTACTCACTAAACTCGTCATCCAAGACACTCGAAATAAATCGTTCGAGCGAGACGGGATAGTAGCGTGCGTTCGGCGTGATGAGCACGCCGGTTGTGATGTCTTCCATTCGCTCGAGTTCACTCATGGTCTGGGAGAGTGCCTCGTCGATGGAGGTGTCGAGGTGCTTTAACTCAAGATCCTCCGACTTGCATTCGACGGGCCTTCCTCTGAATCCAAGGAACCCGAACATACGGCCCGAGAGTTCAAGGTCTACGTTGTCTTCCCCGAAAATCTCTTCGTAGCTGGGTTCGAGGTGTTGGGGGCGGATCAGGAAACGGGGGGAAACGTTTATTTTCCCCTTGACCCGCGTCGTTCTGCCGCCTTCGCCGATGGACTCTCCGAGGCATACATAGGGCAACTCGTGGTAGCCCTTCACGATGCCATAGGTGGGCCTGCGAACGATAACTGTCCGCTCGAAGATATCGTGCATTTCGTCACCGCCCAGGGGCATGAATAGCGCCTTTCAACTCGATCACGTTGATTACCAAATCTAATTCTAGCGCACCACGCGGGCGGCGGGCAATAAGTTTGGTCTGCGCGGGATACGTACGCCGAGAGCCTTTATGGAATTTCGCCGACCTCAACCTGCGCTATGGATTCAATACGCATCTTCGCATCGCTCCGGTGAGAGCGAAACGTAATATCGACCCTATCGCCCGTCATCAACGAGACCCAGCTTTCGGTATCGACCAGGGCCTCCCCGGTGAGCGTCCGCTCTCCTGATTTGAAATCGGCTGTGGCCTCGACCCGCACCCGGTGCTCGACACCGGAATCCAGGTCGTCGATCCACTTATCGAGAATAATCCCCTCGCCCGAGCGGACCGGATCCCACGCGAAAACCGGATGCTGGGAGAAGACATGAAATGCAAAGAGGAGCAGCGCGCACACACCGAGACCGATGTAGATAATGAGCAGCTTTTTTTGTGGCGGTATGGGTTTGCGTGCGGAGAAGCCGGTGACACGTCCGTGGAAGTCGTTGCGCCGACCGCCTCCGTCGGTTCTCTTATATTTTATGGCCACGCCGTAGATCCTCGATCCGGTCGTTACCGGTATATGATGCAGACTTTACCGAAGCGAACGCAATGGTCGAGGGGCTGAGTTCAACCAAGAAGCGAAGGGGGTGTTATCGACGCAGACAGGTCTAACGAAGAGTTCGTCAGCGCCGTGCTTTAACAATGTAGTGGAAATAATTTTGCAGAACTTTTTAACGACCCTGAGAATTAGGATCCTAAGAGTTATCATCGCAAATCGCAGACGCCATTCTAAGACCACTCTAGGAACATTGAAGACTCGCTGAAGAGGTAGTAGAGTTCTTAGGGTTTGCGCCGCCGGATCTGGATTGGCCAACCTTTCACGAAGCATGAGGATTCAATGAATGTACAAATTGATGTGCGCTTTCCTTTGGATGCCCATCGTCGTTGCAGCGGAGAAGTATCCGGACACACGACGCGTTGACCATGTGGACGTCTACCATGGCGTAGAGGTTGCGGACCCCTATCGTTGGCTTGAGGACGATGTGCGCGTGTCCCCGGACGTGGCGGATTGGGTACGCCGGCAGAACGAAGTGACCTTCGCCTATCTTGAATCGCTGCCCGAGCGCGCGGCCATCGAGGAGCGCCTCACGGAACTGTGGGACGTCGAACGCTTTGGCGTGCCCCAGAAGGTTGGCGGGCAATACGTGTACACGAAGAATGACGGCCTCCAAAATCAATCGACCCTCTATATCGCCGATTCGTTTGATACCGATGGGGAAGTGCTCCTCGACCCCAATTCGTGGTCTGAGGACGGCACGGTCGCCCTCGGAGGTACGTCGTTTAGCGAGCACGGTCGCTATCTCGCGTATGCGGTGGCGGCGGCGGGATCGGATTGGCGGACATGGCGGGTGATGGAGATATCGACTCGAGCGATCCTGGATGACGAGGTCGAATGGAGTAAGTATAGCCGGAGCGTATCATGGACGAAGGACGAGCGGGGCTTCTTTTATACGCGTTACGACGAGCCTTCCTCCGACGATCAGTTCCAGGGCCTTACACTCAACCAGAAAATTTTTTACCACCGCGTGGGCACCGGCCAGGCCGAGGATGTCCTCGTCTATCAGCGACCGGACGAACCCTCTTGGGAGTTTGGAACGGACGTGACGGACGATGGCCGCTATCTGATTATTAGTGCGAGCGTTGGCACCGATGACCGCTACCGCGTGTTATACCGAGATCTGACGGAGCCCTATGGTGTGGCCCTCGATCTCATCGACAACTTTGACCACGACTACAGCTTCGCAGGAAGCCGCGGAACGATCTTCTACTTCAAGACGAGCCTCGACGCGCCCAACAAACGCCTGATCGCCATCGACATCGCAAACCCTGCGCAGGAGAACTGGAAGGAGATCATCCCCGAAAAAGACGAGCCCCTCGCCTGGGTGAGCATCGTCAACAATCAGCTTATCGCCGAATACTTGCGCGACGCCGTCACCAAGATATCCATCTATGCGTTGAGCGGCCGTCCTGTTCGCGATGTTGAATTCTCAACGATTGGGTCGGCGTACGGGTTTTCTGGAAAACCTTCGGACACCGAAACGTTTTATTCCTTTTCCAGCTACGCGACACCGCCCAGTGTCTACCGCTACGACATGAAAACAGGGGAGAGCCAACTGCTCCGCCGTGCATCGGTCGATTTCGACCCCGATGATTACGAAGTGAAGCAGATCTTCTATAAGAGCAAAGACGGCACACGCGTCCCCATGTTTATTACGCACAAGAAAAACATACAACGTGATGGCGACAACCCAACACTTTTGTACGGGTACGGGGGCTTCAACATTTCGCTCACGCCCCGGTATTCGCCGGCGCGCATCGCGTGGATGGAACGGGGCGGCGTCTACGTCGTGGCGAATCTGCGTGGCGGAGGTGAATACGGCGAGAACTGGCACCAAGCAGGCACGAAGCTAAACAAGCAGAACGTCTTCGATGATTTCATCGCAGCCGCCGAGTACCTGATCGAAAAGGGCTACTGTGCCTCGGACTCGCTGGCGATTCAAGGGGGCAGCAATGGCGGCTTACTGGTGGGCGCCGTGATGAATCAACGCCCTGAACTCTTTGGCGCGGCACTGGCTGCGGTAGGCGTGATGGATATGCTGCGCTTTCACCGCTTCACAGCCGGACGTTACTGGGTTGATGACTACGGCTCAGCGGATGACCCTGAAGAATTCGACGCGCTCTACACCTATTCTCCCTATCACAATATTCGCGAAGGGCTCGAATACCCTCCCACGCTCATCACGACGGCCGATCACGATGACCGGGTGGTGCCGGGCCATTCGTTCAAGTACACCGCGGCTTTGCAAAGGGCACAGGCCGGGGATGGACCCACGCTCATCCGCATTGAAACGGACGCAGGCCATGGCGCCGGCAAACCGACGTCGAAACGGATACAGGAGATCGCGGATCAGTATGCATTTGTATTGCACCATCTCAATTGATTCGAGAGGGTCCATTCAAAACAGGGGAGTATGACCACGGGCTACTTAGTGGTATAGACGGCAATTTGTCCCGAAGGGCAATGGGTTGTAGCCGGGGGATAAGCGAAGCGATTCCCCCGGTGACCGCTCGGCACTCACTATTTTTCCGAAGGAGATACGGAGGAGGAAATCTCAACGCGGGCATCATTGCATTGGCGAAGACCGACGTTATCGATGAAGTCCTCAAGGTAAACTGAGAATGAGTCCATCCACCGGTTGGGCAATAGTCGCCGCATCCTCTTCGAGGAAGTTTGTCCGGAGGGGCAGGAACTCTTCCCTAACATTCAGCGCGACCTTCTCCACCGTCTCGCTATGAAAACCCGTGGAATATCCACGCTAAGTTCCTTGGAGAAAACGACCGAGGCATGCCATCTAACTCGTTGCTAAGCCACCGGCTGTGCCGGTGAGAATTCATCAGGCTCTGCCGTTCCGGCGTTCT
>JAPYPO010000256.1 GCA_029937645.1 Candidatus Hydrogenedentota bacterium | reverse complement strand
AGCAGAGACTCCGCCTGAGCACGATAGAGGATCATAGCCGGGAGGGCCGTATTCCGAGGGAGAAACGCTACAAAGATAATGGCTACATCCTCGTCGAAGGCGCCACCGAGACCTTGGCCGTTGAGGTAGCCGAGAACGACTTAGCGCAGCTCTCAAACGATTATGTGTCGGAGCTGGTGCGTGAACAGACAGACACGCACGCGGTAGGGATGCCCTCTGTCGGAAGCGACAGTGGTGTTGGTAAGGAAGCGCCCGGATTCATGGAGCAGTGGCAACGGCACTTTATCGTGACCGGGATATTCGCCGCGTTGGGTTTACTCGTCGCGCGAACGCTGATCCTGCGCTAATAGGCGCCTACGGATTTATCGACACGACTTCGTAGGCCTGTACGGCGCCGGACACCCCCTTCAGGTTCGGGGTCCCGATGGAGCGGGCTCCTACCAAGTCCTTCACGACCTCGTAGGTGGACTCCCCCGCAAGCACTTGCCCTCCCTTCGCTTCCGAGCAAAGGCGCGCGGCGACATTCACATGATTGCCGAGGACGGTAAAATCTAACCGGTCGGGCGAGCCGATATACCCAGCGATGACCTCTCCGGTATTGATGCCAATCCCCATTTCAAACGTTTCCACACCGTTTGCTTTGCGGATCACGTTCAACTCGATATTCTTCGCCTGCATCTTTACCGCAGCCTGCACGGCGTGCAAGGCATCGTTTTCGCCGGAAATCGGCGTGCCAAACAGGGCCATCACTTCGTCGCCGTTGTACTTATCCAGCGTACCATCGTGCTGAAAGACAATCTCGGTCATGGCCGTGAAATGTTCGTTGAGCAAGTCGACGAGATCGGTCGGGCGCATCCGCTCGGCCATGGGGGTAAACGAACGAATATCGCAAAACATGGTTGTCACTATAGCCGCTTGGCCGCCCAATTCGAGCTGGGTATCGTCGTTCATGATGACTTCCACCACAGACGGAGAGAGAAATCGGCCGAGGCTGGCACGCTTTTTTTCCGCCTCAAGCATTCGCTCGTAGAGGCGGACATTCTCGATAGCCATGGCGCTTTGATTCGCGAAGGCCTGGAAGAGTTCCAGATCCTCATCCTGAAACTGGGATCCCAACTTTGAGGAATCCACGTACAGCGCGCCCAGGATGCGTTCATCAATTTGCAGCGGCACACAACAGGCGCTCACGATCCGCTGCCGGATAATACTTTCCCCTCCCGCGAACTGGGCGTCCGACCCGGAGTCGGCCATGAGGACGGGCTCTCCGTCGTAGGCGGCCCGCCGGGCGATGGTCATGCTGGGGGACGCTTCGCCCAGTTCACTTCCCATGCCCCGGACGACTTGCGCGGCCAGCGTGTCGGACTCCTCATCCTTTAACATGAGAAAACCGCGCTCGGCATTCATGACCTCGAGCGCTAAATCCAGGAGATCCTCCATCCGCTTTTGAAGTTTGGCGTCGCCCCCAATCAAATTGCTGGCTTTGTACAGCGCGTTGAGCCTACGGAAGGCGCGGCCCATCTTGATGACTTCATCTTCACTTAGCGAGGGGGACCCGGTCTGTGGCCCCGCGATCGTCATCCCCATCGCGGCCGCATCGTTCGTATTCCCGATCATCGTCATCGTCGCGGAAACGTCTTCCATTTCTTGCTGAATGGCGGCGATATGGCCTAGCTTTGAATCGGGCGAAGTTTTGCGGCGCAACTCTTTGACCTCATCGGCATCATCATGGAAGATGGCGCGGCATTGGCTGCCAAACCACACCTCATCCTTATCCGACAAGATACGCTCGACGACACGCTGCCGGTTGACATAGGTGCCGTTCAGGCTCTTGAGGTCCTCGAGGACCGTCGTTTCCCCCTTCATATGGATGATCGCGTGATAGCGGGAGACCTCGTCGGCCTTCAAGACCACCTCATTATCGTCCGCCCGCCCGAAATGTGTCTCGGGAACGATCATGATGATTATGATTGGGGATAATCCAGGCTGTTCTATGGTCAGTTTTGGCATACGATCAGACTCCGCAACGATAATAGCAGCGGGCATCGGCCCAATCAATACTCCCACAGCCATCGCGCAAAGTTGATCTGCCGCGGACACCCGCTTACACTGCGCGTTTGGGGGATGGGAGCACTCTCGTGTCGCTTTTCGATCTATGCCAGCAGTACGATATCAAGTTCAAGAAAAGTCTAGGTCAAAACCTGCTGCTCGACGATAATATTAACCGGATCATGGTTGAAGCTGCGGGCATCACGGCCGATGACAGTGTTATCGAGGTGGGCGCAGGTCTTGGTGCGCTCACGTCCCGCCTCTGTACGCTCGCCAAGCGCCTCCTGTCTATCGAGATAGACCGCACCTTCATGCCCTGCCTCGAAGGCCAATTCGGCGCCATGGAAAATGTGCGCCTCTTTCGCGGCGATGTGCTCAACCACCCCATTGAAAAGCTCATCGATGAGTTTATCCCGGGCGGCGGCCCTTATAAAATGGTCTCGAACCTGCCCTACTACATCACGACGCCGATCCTCTTTCATTTCTGGGAATCCAGCGTCGAGTTCGAGCGAATCGTCGTCATGGTGCAGGAAGAAGTAGGCCAGCGCATGGTCGCGCAGGTTGGCGCTTCCGACTACGGCGCTTTTTCGCTGGCTTCGCGCTACTACGCGGAGGTCGATCTCGTCCATAAGGTTCCGAATACCTGCTTCAAACCACAGCCGAAAGTCCATAGCTGCATCGTGCGCTGCCGCGCGAGAAAAGAGCCGCTCTACCCAGGTATTGATGGCCCGTTTCTATTGTCCATCATCCGCACTGCCTTTTCACAGCGGCGCAAGACGCTTCGGAATTCCTTGACGCGTTCGGCGGGGGGTATTGACGCCCCCAAGGAAGTCACGCTTGACGCCCTGGACGCGGCGGGGATCGATCCAAGCCGTCGGCCGCAAACATTGACACTCGACGAATTCGCTGAACTTGCCGGGGAACTGGCTCCGAGGATAGAGAACGCCGACACGCAGGCGGCAGGAAAACGCGCCTAGCTCCCGGGAAAGGAATCGCAAGAATGACTGAAGTGGCCGCCAACTTGCATCGGCTCATCGTGAACGACCTCAAATCTGGCGTGGTCGCCATTGACAGCGAGGACCGAGTCGCGGCCGTGAATCCCGCGGCCCATCAGCACTTGGGCGTAGCGCCGGGGACGATCGTCGTCGGCGAGCCGCTTGCCCGTTTCGAGGCGCTCCAGCCCTTCCTGGGTTTAGTAGAGCAAATGAAGGCCTCTGGCGAAGCCATCAGCCGCCACGCATTCGTACTACGCGAAGAGACCATCGCATCCATCGAGATAGGCGTTTCCGCCTCCCTGCTCGAAGGACCCGACGCCTACAACGGAGGCATCCTCCTATTCACCGACATGACGGAACGGCGCAAGCTTGAGCGCGCCGCCGCAATCAATCGTCAACTCGCATCACTCGGTGAGCTCGCTGCAGGCGTGGTACACGAACTTCGGAACCCTCTGACGATTATCAGCGGGCGGGCGGAGCTGCTCCTGCGGAATGTGGATGGCGACGAGAAGGCGCGCAAGAACGTTTCCGAAATCATTAACGAGGCCCGACTGCTCGAACGGGCCATCGCGCAATTCCTCGGATTCTCCCGGCCGTTCGAGATTAAGATGGCGCACCATGCCGTCACCGACATCGTGGGCAGAACCGTCCAACTATGCAGTCGGCGGGCTGATCGGCGGGCCGTCGAGCTTATCCCGCAGATCTCCGAAGCCGCCGGCGAAATCTTCGTGGATGGCGACCGAGTTGCTGAAGCGCTGGCGAACATCGTGGCGAATGCCATCGACGCCGTTGACGAAGGAGGCCGCGTGACGGTCGAGGCGCGAGGGGTGGGGTCGAATTTTATATTTGAAGTAACGGACAACGGGCCCGGTATTCAGCTCCAGCCGGGCGAAGACCTCTTTTCCCCGTTTTTTACGATGAAGAGAGACGGGACCGGCTTGGGCCTGTCCATCGTTCAGCGCATCATCAGCGCGCACGAGGGTAGCGTCGCCTACGAGAATCGCCCGGAAGGCGGCGCCCGGTTTGAAGTCACCGTACCCATCACGCTCGCCGCTGCCACGACGGAAGGGTGAGCGCAGAGGGCGGAATCAGTTGCTGCTTATTGTCCCAGTAACATCTTCCAGTGGTTTTCGTGACTCGATTACTTTATGCCGACCGCGCCGCCCAGGGTCACGCCAATTTCTTTGTTCAAGACTAGGTCGGCCCTATCGTCTAGTCCCGTGGGCTCCCGGTTTAGGATAACCAACTTGGCGCCGTTTTGTTTCGCGATCATTGGGAAGCCCGCAGCCGGGTGGACGACCAGTGATGAGCCAATCGCAATAAACAGATCGCAGCGCAACGTAGCTTCTTGCGCGCGCATCATTTCTTCTTCCGGCATCGATTGGCCGAAGGATATGGTTGCCGTCTTGATGATGCCGCAGCAGCGGTCGCAGATTGGCAGCGTTTCGTCCTCGCTGAAGGCGGTGAGGATTGGGCCGAGTTCGAAGCGCGTCTGGCAGTCCAGGCAGCCGGCGTAGGTGGCGTTGCCGTGCAGTTCGATCATCGCGTCGTCGGCAATACCGGAGCGCTGGTGGAGTCCATCCACGTTTTGCGTGATGACTGCCGGGGCCTTGCCGCTCTTGGTCAACTCTGCGACGGCGCGGTGTCCGCGATTGGGCTCCGCGTTCGCCATTTTGTCTTTGCCCGATAGTTTGCGCCGCCAGGATTCGCGGCGCATCTCTTCGGAGGCTACGAAATCCTGAAAGTCGATGGGCTGCATTTTCGCCCAGATCCCGCCGGGACTCCGAAAGTCGGGAATGCCCGATTCTGTGCTAATGCCGGCGCCGGTGAATATCGCGACGCACTTGGCGGCGTCTAGCAATGTGGCGAGTTCGTTTATGGATTGATTGCTGTCAGCCAAAGTGTCACCTATGGTTTTCGTTGGCGCGCAGGGTTTATTGAAGCTCAATAATATCGGAGAACTTTGGGCGGGGCAAGTGGATTTTTTTGTGGGTGGATTTTTTGTAGGTGCCCTGGGGCGGGATCTTAGAATCGGTCGAAGGGCCATACGTAGGGGTTTCTTTTCGGAAAGAGGGTTGTTAGTAGCTCTTTGGCCTCTGCGGTGAGGAGGCGTCGCTTGGCGTAGAGGATGCCGTCGACGTAACGGTAGCCTGCCATTAGCTGCATCAGCTCGCCGGCTTCGAGGGCGAATTTGTTGCGCCCGGCCACCTGCGCTACGTCGATAGCTCCTCGGTTTGCGCGGATGCGGTAGGGGCGGTTATCGACGAGCAGGGTGATCTCGGTTCGCTCGCCGCGCCAGGCGCTGCGGCTGAGAAGATTCTCCCATTCGGGAATCATGTTTTCGAGCGCCTCACCGACGTCGACGAGCGTCATCATTCCGCCGCTTTCGCGAGACACTTTGGTTTCGTGGGTTGAATCGTACTGGAGGAGGAAGTGGGCGAAGGGATGGCTAGGTGGAACGAGAAAGCGAATCCGGCCCGTGAATTCTTCGCGGGCCATGGCTGAGCATTGGGCCAGCAATGCGGGGTAAAGATCGGGCGATTGCGCCCCCACTTCGTCCACCGCGAAGCCGTCTTTTTCCCGGTGGGCGAGCACGTATGCGAGGACCTTTCCCTTGGGATCGGTGAATACGCGGGCATTTTTGAATCGGCCCCATTTGTTGGTGACGTGGGCGGCGCCGCGCAGAAGTGAACAGGGTATTTCGGCGTCGTCGGCGGCGTGGATTTTTTGGATGGAGGGTATGTCGCCGGGCTTGACGCTGCGCACACGGCATCCATCGATGGCGGTGGAGGAGGCCTCGGCTGCGTCGAGCACGATGGCGTAGTCGGCGAGGGCGCTGACGTAGCCGAAGCGCTGGTAGAAGTTGGGAATGCCGAAGAGCATGGAGACGTGGTAGCCGTGTTGGGCGAGATAGGCTAGGGTGTCCTGCACGAGCGCTGAGCATACGCCTTTGTGCCGGTGCCGGGGCGCGGTGGTGACCCAACTGAAGCCCCCCATTTTGAGGCGCGCCTCGCCGATGCGAACGGTGTCGGTACTGATGCGCAGCGCGCCGACGACCTCGGCCTTTTTCAGGGCGATGCGGGTG
>JAPYPO010000255.1 GCA_029937645.1 Candidatus Hydrogenedentota bacterium | reverse complement strand
TCAATCTCATTGGCTCCGGTCGCCGACGGGTCCATATGGGTAATCTCGGTCTACACAAAGAAAGCTTCGATGAAGCAGAACTGTACTTGAACCGTGCCCGCACTTTGCTAGAGGAACGCGGAGAAACCGAAACTTTGGAAATGTCGGACGTTCTGAACGGCATCAGCTTTATCCTGTTCAGGCGGGGCGATTGCGAACGCGCGTTTTCCGTTTTGGAGCAAGCGATTCAGGTGAGGGCGCAGCTCAAACCGCTGCCTGATTTGGGCTTGGCAAAGATGTATTTCGATATTGGGAATGTCCTGCAATGCCTAGGGGAAGTCGGGGAGGGGGCTAAGTATAAGAAGATCGCGCTGGATGCCTATGCGACACACTACCCGCCCGAGCACGCCACGGTTCAAATGATTCGTGATTCCTACGAGGACGCGCGAAAAACCGCCGCCGAACGGGAAAGCACTAAGTCTAATTGACGGGATCTGGAGGCAGGCAAAGCAAATGTTTCACGGCGGCTCAACGACACCTAGCGAGCGCCTTCTGCGAACTTCACCACTAACGCAATACGTTGGGCGATCACAGCGGTGGCAATTTCTGATAATATTTTCTCATTGCGGCAGACTACGCGTCCCGCGCATAATGGATATAAGCGCTCGTGAGCTTTGTATACTCGCTATGGGCAAGAATCGATAAAAGGAGTACGACAATGTTTATGGTTCAACGACGTTTCCTGGCCCTCGCATTTGTGTTGGTCCTGTTCGCCATTATGCCCGTTGCCAGTAACCACAAGGTATTCGCCCTAGACAATGGCCTGGCCCTTACGCCGCCGATGGGCTGGAATAGCTGGAACCACTTTGGCAAGGGAGGTTTCACGGAGAAGACCATCTTTGAAACGATTGATGCGATGGTCTCTTCCGGAATGAAAGATGCCGGTTATGACTATATCGTTATTGATGGGGGCTGGCGCGACAACCACCTCGCGCCCGACGGGTCGCTTCTCCCCCACCCGAAACGGTTTCCCAATGGGATAAAGCCCGTGGCCGATTATGCTCATGCAAATGGGCTTAAGTTTGGGCTTCATACCTGCCCCGGCGAAACGGACTGCGGTAGAGATCCCGTGGGCGGGCTCGGCAGGGAAGCGTTGCATGTCTCTCAGTTCGCGGCATGGGAAGTCGATTTTATCAAGCTGGATAGTTGCTACATAGACCGGGCAATAATGGAAGAAAAATACAAACTCTGGCGTGATCTGTTCGCCGCCTCGGGCCGCGACATTCTCTTTAGCATGAATGCCGGACGGAATCAAGACTGGCACCTGGAAACCGGGAATATGGCTCGGACGACGGGGGATATTCGGGACTCGTGGGAGTTCCTCAGTAAGCACATCGATCTGAACGACAAGTATGCGGCGTCGGCGGGACCCGGGTTTTGGAATGACCCGGACATGATGCAAGTCGGCAATTTTGGCGACGGATTTCACCGCAATGATACTGGCATGAACGAGATCGAAAACCGAACGCATTTCAGCATGTGGTGCATTATGGCTTCGCCGCTGATGGCCGGGAATGACCTTCGAGACATGCCCCAAGTTACGAAGGATATTTTGACGAATAAGGAAGTGATTGCGGTGAACCAGGATCCGCTCGGCGTTCAGGGAACGCCGGTTTGGGATGATGGAGAGCACCATCAAGTATGGGCTAAACGAATGGCCGATGGCAGCGTGGCGGTTGCGTTATTAAACCGAGGCGAGTCTGCTGCCGATATCACAGCGAACTGGAGCGATATCGGTGTGCCAAGCGGCAACGCCACCGTGCGCGACCTCTGGGAACACGCCGACAAGGGTTCTCATTCCGGCAACTATACCGCTACCGTTCCGTCGCACGGCGTGGTCATGCTAAGAATAGCCGAAGAATAACCAACCGGTCGTGCGTCTCGAAAATTAACCCGGCTACTCTGAGAAATATTTCAACTCAGTGGCCCTCCCCCTGCGGCGATGGAAGAGCATGGCTCCAACACAGAGAGTCAGCAGGGCTAAGTCCCCCACGCCGCCAGAGACAGGCATTCCGTCGATCCATGAAGCTCCACATACGGGAGGCGGACCTTCTCCCTCGCCTTCTCCCTCGCCTTCTCCCTCGCCTTCTCCCTCGCCTTCACCCTCGCCTTCTCCCTCACCCTCACCCTCACCTTCACCTTCACCCTCACCTTCACCCTCACCTTCACCTTCACCCTCACCTTCACCTTCACCTTCACCTTCACCTTCTCCTTCTCCCTCGCCTTCTCCCTCGCCTTCTCCCTCTCCCTCTCCTTCTCCCTCTCCCTCGCCTACCCCTGGAGCAAGTGCCAGATCAATAGTGGCAATCGGGCTATTCGTCGACAAGAATAATTCGTTGATGGAACCTATGAACCCATCCGCTGATACGTCAATATCGTAGCCCCCAACTTCGGGCACAACGAACGAGAAGATTCCATCCGCAGATGTTTCGCCGCTTAGACTCAACGTGTCTAGTTGCGACTGAACGATCACACGGGCCTGCTCAATTGGCCGGTTTGTATCGGAGGAGACGACCGAACCGTTGATCGAGTTGGGAAACATAAAGGCCTTTTCCAAGACGATATCCACACCTTCGGCAGGCGGCGCTATCTCGTTTTGCACATAGTTGGGTGCTTCCAGTAGCACGGAAATGTTTGTAGCGACTTTTGCATCCGGCAGGTCTGTCAGTTCAAAGCGGCCGTCGGCGCAGGTGTACGTAACCCGAGGGGGATCGAGTGGGAGGCCATCCGCCAGCGCTTCGATTCGTACGCCTCCAAGCAACACCGTCACTTCGCCGCCGCCATCCACTAGATTGATATCGACGACGCGTCCTGAAACCGTGGTGTCTGGAAATGCGCTACCGAGCGTCAGCGCAAAGTCGATATCCGCGATGCCAGAGAGAGGGCTGAAGTCCGCGGGAAGCACAATACCCATTCCACTCTGAAACCCGGGAGAAAATACTTCAATCAAGTATTCGGAGGTCGCCACGCCCGCAGCATCTACCGGCAGGTCCAACACCTGGAAATTGCCGTCCAGGTCCGTGGTGACGATTAGCTCCAAGTCCGTGCCGGCGGTGGTGCTGAGGATGCGAACGGAGGCGCAGGCGAGTCGTGTGCCATCGGTATCCCGGATTGTCCCCTCTATCGTAGCCGAATTCGGCGCGGCGTCAGCAAGCCGCAGCTCCACTAGGAAGATATCCGCCCGACCGGAATTGGTCGCCAGCCAAATGCCCTCGCCTGGATCGAGGTCGGCGGCCGCATGATGGTAGGCGCCGGTAACATAAACCTCTTTGTTCGGTCCCGCGGCAATACCGGCGCCATTGAGGCTCGTTTCCCCACCGATACTAGCGCCCCAAAGAAAATCTCCCGCAGCGTTCAACCCAACGGCAAAGGCATCGTTGTCTCCCGCCAACTCCACGGTACCGGAGATCCCAGGAAGCGATACAGGGCCCGGAAGCGTACCGGTCACAAATATATCGCCCCCGTTACCCAACGTGAGCGCGCTGCCTCGGTCAACTTTAGACGTTCCAATTTGCCGAGCCCAAAGAAATCCACCGGAGGAATCTAGCGCCGCGATAAACGCATCCGTATGTGAGAAAGTTCCGGAAGGAATAGAAGTGAAGGTCATGACCTCCGGACCCGGATCGAAATCGACGAGGTCATGGAATTCGCCTGTTATGAAAATATTTCCAGAGTCATCTACATCGAGGTCCGTACCCCTATTGACGGAGGAGGGGCCGGGCATGGCAACGGCCCACAGGTACTCCCCACTCGAATTCAATTTTGAGACAAAGATATCTGAGATATCCGTTGTCATCGTCACACTGCCTGGACCCGGGTCAAAGTCAGCCGCCGATCCAAATTTCCCTGTCGTGTGCACATTCCCCATCGAGTCCACGGAAATCGCCGTGGGCTCGTCCCACCCCGTTCCTCCCATGCTGGACGCCCACACGAACGAGCCGCCTGAATCCAGCGCCAAAACGAAAATGTCCAAGCTTCCGCTGCTCGTAAGCGAGAAGGCCTCGGGACCCGGATCGAAATCGACTGTTTCCTGGAATATCCCGGTGATGTAGACGTTCCCGGAGGCGTCGAAATCGACATCGGTCGGGTTGTCCGAGCCGGCACCGCCGATGCCTGTGCCCCAGACGAAGGAGCCGTCCGTATTCAGCACCGTGATGAACATGTCACCCACTAGGGCGGAGGTCACTGGAAACGTACCATCACCCGGATCGAGATCGAGCGTCCCCGTATATTGACCGACAATGTATACATGCCCCGCATCGTCTACTTTCATGTTGCGAACCGTCCGGAAATCATCGCCCGAAATGAGGCGCACCCAAACAAACGTACCGTCCGAAGCGTACTTCGCGACGAACATATCCGCTCCGGCCACGGGGGATAACAGGGCTGTTCCGGGGCCAGGATCGAAATCCATTTCGCTATCGATATCTCCAGCGATATACACGTTGCCGAGGGCATCTGTCTCAACGACCCGACTCCAATCCTGGTTGATCGATCCGATGCCCATCGCCCAGCCCAAGGAGACCTCCTCTGCATGTGCGGGGCTCGTCGGAGCATGGGTTAAGATTACCAAGGCGATGACCGGCAGTAGGATTCGTGTCAAAGAAAGGTCTTTCGTTAGCCCCGTCGCAATTTGTAACCCAAACCAGCCGCGCTTCGCTTCGGTGAACTCATTCATGGATGGCTCCCTTTTGCAACAGGTTCGTGAATCGTTTGGCGGCGCGATCATGCGAGTTGGTTTGCGAAGAATACTGCAATTCGTAAGGAATGTCGATAGATCGGCCGACTCTATTTCCGGTTGATCCTCGTGTCGCCTAGGGGTCAGCTCCGCTGTTAGGCGAATCTTGAGGGGCCGGAGGCGCAGGTTGGGATTCTTCGCTCTCGAATCGAGGCTGATCGTATTGTGATCGCGCCGACCAAAAAGGGGAGAAGCTGTTCTCATGGACAATTACGAGCGCCCAGAGGTTTCTCAAAAAAGCAGACCCGCACCCGGCGCCGGGTACGGGTCTGCTAAAAAGAAGCCACATATTCTTGGGGAACTAGACTCCTGAGAGCCCTTCAACCAATCCCGTGCTGTTACCAATACTGTCCGTGGGCACACCCAACTTGTCCAACATACTCATATAGAGATTTGCCAGGGGCGTACCGTCGGGCGCGCGGAGGTGTCGCCCGCCCTTGAGTCGTCCACCGGCACCGCCGGCCAACAAAATCGGGAGGTCCTTGGGGATATGATCATTGCTGTCGCCCATGCCGCTGCCATACATGAGGACCATGTGGTCTAACAGGGTACCGTCGCCATCGGGAGTCGATTTCAGCTTGTCCAGGTAATAGGAGAGCATCTCCAAATGATAGACGTTGATTTTCGCGAGTTTCACCAAGGACTCCGGATTGTCCTTGTGATGGGAGAGCGGGTGGTGTGGGTCGCGCACGCCAATCTCGGGGTAGGTGCGGCTGGTAATATCTTTGCTCATCATAAAGGTAATGACTCGTGTCATATCCGTTTGGTAGGCGAGCACCTGTAGGTCAAACATCAACTTGACGTGATCGGCAAAGTCCTCCGGGATGCCGCCGCTCGGACGATCCATGACGGTCAGCTCACGCGCGCCTTGTTCCTCGGCTTTTTGCATCCGCCGTTCAATATCGCGAATGGCCTCGGTATACTCTTCCAGTTTGGCTCGGTCGCCCGCCCCTATCTTGCGTTGGATACTGGCCAGTTCGTCGTTCACCGAATCGAGGATGCTGCCATCTTCCCCGGCGCGTTTGAGGCGCGCGGTTGCGTCCGTCGTATCGCTGTCGCCGAAGAGCCGTTCGAACACCGCGCGCGGATTGTTCTCCACCGGCAGCGGCGTCGTGGGTGTTTTCCACGAAACGGTGTTGATATAAGCGCAGCTAAAGCCCACATCACACGAGCCGGAAAGGTCGCTCGGTTCGATTCCCAGCTCCAACGAGGCGAGTTGCGTATCTTTCTCGAAACGTCGTGCCGCGATTTGGTCGATCGTGACGCCAGCAAGAACGTCCGCCCCTTCCGTAGGTTTCGCGTGGATCCCGGAGAGCCAGGCGCCCATGACGTTTGCATGACCGCCACCGGGTTCACCCGCTTGGATCTTCGC
>JAPYPO010000801.1 GCA_029937645.1 Candidatus Hydrogenedentota bacterium | reverse complement strand
GGCATCGGCGAAAGAAAAGGAAGAGCAAAAGTGAATACCATTCGCACAACGACTTTGCTGGTCATTGCACTTTGTACCGCCGTACTGTCAGCAGATGCGCAGGAATTTAGATCAAGGCATGTTCATAGGGCAGAAGACCCGGCCAAGTTTCGAGTCGGCGAAGAGGCCGCATACTCCGGACCGCAACCCGGAGAGAAACTCCGAGGCTTCACCGTTGTACCTCCCAGAAGAAACCACCTAGATAAGGAATTCGATCCAGTGGCCCTCGGGTTGGGCAAACCGCACTTCTTGATTTTTATCGATGATTCAGACATCGAAGAAGGTATTGGAGCGTATATAAACGCGGCGTGGATGGTCGATAAGCTCTCACAGACTGGGCTAGCCGCTTCGGTCGTGATCCTGGCCCACGAGCGACAGACAGAAATTCGATTCAACACCATGGAAGACGATTTTTGGAATTTGCTCAATTCGGTTTACCGGATCGGCTACTCGCCCGACGGACGCGATGGACCAGGTGCCTACGGCCTGAACCGAGACTTTCTCATGACCATTCTTATTGCGGATGCAGAAGGAAAAGTGCTCTACAACTTTCCACACAGACAGAGACCATCAGATTATCCGAGTCCGCATGTACTGGGCGGTTTGGCGGCTGCTGTCGGCGAAGACCGGGAAACGGTCGCTTCGTGGTTGAACAACAATCCTCCCGTCTATCACGAATTTCGTAGGAGGAACGAGGACATGAAGAACAAGGACATGAAGGACAGTGAACAAGAGTGAGACAATCGAATCTTATTGATTGGCGCTAATCCCCGGCGATACGTATTGGATTTCAATAGCCAATGACACGAGCTCGGACGCCGATGACAATTGGCTGTGGGCCTATCGCAAAGACGGCTGGGGCGGTGTCTCAAACCGAACCGCGGATTCTTCGAAGCGGTCTAGGACGAGAGTGATCGCGCGGCGTAGTAAAACGATTGAAAACTGGCGGCGACTCGGTTCATTTGTCGAGTTGTGTATGCATTCCCACGGCGGACCGTGGGAACGAGATATATGTGTTGCAATGCGGTGACTGGGCGAGTTCATTCGCGCGGGCACTGCCAATACAGGAGCTGAGAGTTTCATGAATAGCAATCGCAGTGGTTATTGGGCGAGAGTTATTTTCCTCGGGTTTATGATTGCCTCGTTCGCGTCGGCGCAGCAAGGCGCGAAGGACGGGGAGTGGATCTCCTATGGGGGCGATAAGGGCAGCACGAAGTACTCGCTGTGCCTCGCAAATAACCATCCGCACTGGAAACATTGGACTTTCTGTATCCGCT
>JAPYPO010000254.1 GCA_029937645.1 Candidatus Hydrogenedentota bacterium | reverse complement strand
GCTCCCAATGGCGGGCAAGATGCCCGCCCTCCCCTTTTTTGCCGAGTCTATTGATTATTTGTATGGTAGGTCACGCCGGGTGCTGCGAATGAGTCCACATGATAATTGTGGCACAGGAGGCAGCGGTTTCCCGCTTGCTTGGGCGTGTGGCAACGGGTGCAGCTTGCTTTGTCAATCCCGCCGTAGTTACTGGTGAAGGAGGTGAAGTCGACGCCGATTTCGGCGGACCCAATTTCGGTGCGGAAGCCGTCGAGATAGGCCGCGAGGCTTTCGCCTTTCTCGCCCGCGTCGGTCGCCGTGTGGCACTCGGAACAACTCATGATTCTTTGGTGTGGTGCGTGGTTGAATCGGGTGAAGCTGCGGCGGGCCGGTCGGGGCGTCCAATTGATGCGCAGGCCGCTATCGGAATCCGAATCGACGCTGTGGCAACGCAGGCAAGAGCCGACTGCCCCGGAGGTTATGGCGCGTCCGGCGAGTTGTCGAAAGAGCCGTTCCGCGGACGCGTTGCTGCCCGAAAGTCTGGCGGATAAATCGAGCCACGACCGCATGAAGGAATCCGCATGGCCCAAGGGACGGTAGCGGACGGCATAGGGCGACGAGGCGGCGAACCATCCTTGGTCATTGATCGTGACGTTTGAAGAGAGCCACTTCTTGAATTTACTTTGGCTCTGAAACCATTTTGTGAAGGGTTCGGTTGCTTCATCGTCGCCGTCCAGCTCCGCGAAGCCGGGCGCGTTGGCGGCTACCTTTTTCCAATCGGATGCGCGCAGGGATCGCCCCGTGCTTTTAGACGTCCAGCGGCCATCAGCAATGCGCACGCTCTCCTCAAACCACGGACGAAATGCGGTGAAGTCTTGAAACCATTTTGCGAAGGCGGCTGCTTCCGTTGATTCGCTCAACCCATCGAATTCCGATACGCCCGCGACGGCCGCGGACCATTCGCTTTTTGACAGGGGGCTGCCGTTCATCGAGGCAGACCATCCTTGTGCGGCAACGACATGGGAAGCGGAGAGATCTTTTACGATGGCGGTCATTTTCTCGCCGGAATTGAATGGGCCCAGCAGCGCGGCCGTGTCAGTCTCACCAAGTCCCGGCGCTGCGGTAATCATTTCCAACACCTCCTGGAGTGGCGATGCCTTGCCGTCGTCGCTACCGGCTTCGAGCCGGTCCATCAATCGTCCGATACTTTCTATCACGCGGAGCGCGGCGTCTTCTTCGCCCTCGTAAATCATCTCATTCAAGTCGCGGTTGAACTCGGTTACGGTAGCGAGGTCTTCGTCGAATTGTTCTGCTGATCGCGCCGGTTCATTCCCGTAGGCGGCGTCTCCTGAAAGGAGCATGAGCATGAATCCGGAGAGGGATGCTTCCTTGACGCGCGGGTAGCCTTCGGCGGAAATCGCTTCGAGCGCATCCTTTTCGAGAGCGGGGTACCCTACGAAAAGGAGGCCATCGTCCGACGCGCGCAGAATGTCCTTGAGGTGGCACGCGCCGCACGTTTTCTCGAAGGGTGCGAGCGTCGGCAATGCGTTCTCGGATTCGAAGACATGGCAATCGACGCAGCCAGTCGGGCTAAAGTCCGCCAGCGCTCCCTCCTTGAAATGGGTATTTGCGTGGCGCTGGTGATCGAATATCAACCCCGTGCGCCGCAGGTACGGCCAGGAATAGGCGTCTCCATTCGACTGCGATGAAAACTCGGGATGTCCTGATTCGAAGCCGGTGAACTTATTTTCGTGACACGCTTGACAGGTATTGTTGTCCATCTGCGTAAGATCGTTTTGCCTTCCCTTGTGTTCCTGGTGGCAGGTGGCGCAGTCGAGTTGATCGCTTGGCAGGGGATTCCCGATGGTGAAGGCGGCGGCTAACGCGAGCGTGGCGGGGAGAGGTGCCTCCGGCGATTTGGGGCCCTTACCTTCCGTGAGGATGGCGAGAATTCCTGCATCCATGCTATGGGGCGCCAAGGGTTGTGCGCCGAAGTCGTCGTGGCATTGCAGGCAGTTCTCACTCTCGCTGCGGTGCTCTTCGCCCGTGGGGCCTTGCGAGAACAATGTCGAAAATGCGTCGTCCAGTGTTGCCGTATGACAGACTCCACAAAGATTTTCGCTCGCGCCGCCCTCGCCGGTACGTGCGGCAGCCGTGTCGAAAGTGGCTCCCGCGTGGAAGGTCGTCAGGGATCCGGGCGAGGCTATCCGGTTCCGCCAGGGGCTGCCGAGGGCCGTCAAGACCAACCCCAATGTGATCGCGGTTACGATGATATTGATTAAGCCCCGGCGGCTTCGGAGGCTGCGCACGGGAATACAACCGACGGGGCGGGCGCATACGCCGACGCCATCGCGAACGACAGGCCCGAACTCCGCCTGTTTTGCGCCGGGTGCATCGCAGGGTCCGCCATATTCAGCGGGGCGCGTACAGTGCCACCGTCCGTTGACGCACGCGGGTGCGCACTCGTAGGCACCGGAGCACTCGCCCTTGCGTGATGGGCCTCGCGGGCATACGTGCCCAATGGCGGCGCGGCCGCATACCCATTTCTGGTTGGTACGGAAGTAGCGGTTTTTGTAGAGCGCGGCTGTTTTTTTTAAGGCCATAGCTAGGCTACCACTGAGAATACGTAGACAACGAGCACATGCGTGCCGGCCAGCACGAGCAATCCGTAGGTCAGCGGAATGTGAACGAAGAGCCAGAGTTTTAGCGTGCGCTGAAGAGCAAACTGATAGTCGAGGCGATCTTTTTCCTCGACAAGTTCTGCCAGCCGCGTGAGATATTCTTTTTCCTTCGCGTTGAGGTAGCGTTCCTTTTCTTCCATCTCGCGCAGGAGCCTGCGGCGGGGCGCGGCCACTTCTAAGAGATGGGCCACATAGTTTTTGGGCCCGGTGAAAAACCACTGGAGCTGCTCTTCGTAATAGCGGGAGACGGTGGTGAAGGCCGTGTGTTCAATCGACTCCTCGGCGAGCGTATCCGCCGCTTGCTTCAAGCGCATCCGATGCTCAGGAATGGCTTCATACACGACCTCGCCGCCTTTGCTCGTGAGGCGTCGGGGAAAGAGGCGGGTCATGAACAAGCCTACGATTCCGCTGAAGGCGACGAGGCAAAACAGGAGGCCCAAGATCGATTCGATGAGGCCCGAGGGTAGCCGCAATCCCGCGTGAATGAAGTAGAGGACGATGGAAAAAAGCCCTATATAGCAATGGATCTGCAACCAGAGGCGAGAGGAGCCCAACGGCAGAGTGGGAGCTTTTTTTCGGACGGTGTAGGCGGCTAGGAAGACGACAACGCCCATCAGGACCCAGCCCGTAACGAGGCTCGGGTCTCCCAGGGACAGGCGGTAGCCTCTGGCCGTCAGGACGGCGAGAACCGAGAACACGGCGACCGTTGCCAAACCGGAGGCCCTTCTGCGGACGAGCGCGCTCATGTATTCACGAAGCGGATCAGGGAGTCCGCGTCGTGCATGTTGACCCGCTTCAGCGCGTCATGAGGGCAGGAGCGCACGCACGCGGGGCCAGTTGCCTGGTTGATGCACAGGTCGCACTTCGTCGCTTTGTACTCGGGCTGCCCTTCCTTTTCGCCTGATTCCGCCAGGACGAATTCCCCTTCGCCGTCGCGGGTCGCTACCATTCGAATCGCGTTATACGGGCAGTTGTTTGAACACGTCGAGCAGCCGATGCAGGTGTCGGGATGAATGATGACCCGGCCCTGGTCGGGTTCCCGGTAAATTGCGCCGGTCGGACAGCCGATCATGCACACGGGATCCATACAGTGCATGCAGGCGTTTGCCACCTGGACGTTGCCCGAGATGGGGCCGTGGCGCACGAAGCGTGGATTGCCGTCGTGGGCGGCCGCGCAGCCGCGTACGCAATCGTCGCAGCGTGTGCAGCGGGTTAAATCGATGAGCATGGTCTGCGTGCCGTTGAAGAAGCGATTCTCTGAAAGGAATTCGACGAGGCCTTCGCCGATCCCCTCGCGTAACCGTACTTGAGGGTTCTCCGAGTCGCCCTTTAACCCGCCCGATGCGGCGGCTCCAGGCAATGCGTCGGCGTCCAGGTGTGGAAACACATGCTCCTCCATGATCCACGTTGGCACGGTGAATACGTGCGTGTAGCCCGCTGCGCGCAGGCTGGTTTGGAGGGCGATGGCCTCTGAGGGATTTTTCCAGTTGTGAAGCGCTTCCTCAAGGCCGAAGATATGGCCGCTCGTCAGGTAGCTGAGCGTCTGTTGGCCCGCGCCCAGCCGTTTGCATTGCCGGGCAAATCCGCCGGTGATCACATGGACTCCATTGGCGTAGTGGCCCTGCTCGGCGATGACTTCTTCTTGTTCGACGATGCCGGCCCGCTCTTGCGCGTCCAGCTCTAGGTAATCGGCGGACCATTCGTCGTACTTGCCGAAGGTGGAATACATGATCTGATCGGTCGCCTCGGGCGGAACGTGTTGAAAGATAGGCATGCGGCTGATCGTGTGGACGAGGGAGCGCTCGCGGTAGAGCCGGTCGATTTCTTTCGCGAGTTCTGTATCGCCGTCCATCAGATCGCGCAAGCCTTGCCAGCGGATTTCGAGTAGTTGGGATTCCTGGTCGGCCACCACGGAACTGCTCCGGGGCGTTCGGTAGATCGCGCTCATTTCTCCGACGATCGCGCCCGGCCCGAGCGTCACGGTATCGTATTCGGATTCGTCGCGCACGGTATCGAGGAGTAGGCGCGACATGCCTTCGCCTTGTTGTAGGCTGTGCATCGGGGCCTGCTTCAACTGCTGGACGTCGGGGGATCGCGGCGTTAACACATTGCGCAACGCGTCGGCGAATAACTTGCCCCATTGGGGGAGCTTCGATTCGCCGCGGCCCAATACCGTTGGCGGCAGGAGCGGGTTGAGGACCACGCGCAATTCGCCTTCGAGCACAATAAAGGCCGAGGTGCCGTAGTCGTCACGCCGCACCACGAATTGACCCGGCCGAAATGCGCGGAGGCGCGCGTGGGTCTTGAGAATTCCATAAAGGGATATGGGCGTGCCGAACGAGCGAAACGACTCTTCCTTCGCGCTATCGAGATCCGCGCAGATCCGATTGAACGGAGGAAACGCCAACACATGCGTCAGGTCATTGTCCGACATGCCGCCATAGGGTGTGATCGCCGACGAAGCGCCGTGCGTGGATTCCGCCTCAAGAGTGGCCGTGCGTGTATCCGAATTTTTTGTGTGATCTGTCACAATTATCCCGGTGTGGCGGTGGTTTGTTGTCTCGTGTGGCCCCTTGGCCTATTCGTAAAAGTCGCCTTGGAATTCGTCGGGCAACAGGCCGTCTACCTTCGCCAATTCGGTAGCGTAGTCCTCTTTTTTCGATTCCATGGCCTGGGCAAATTTTCCGATGGCATCCGCCGCTGCACCATATTCCGCCTTGTTTGACGCGGCTACTTTGGGCGCGCCGTCGTCGGTAGGCACCGCATCGAGAATTCCACTCAGTTCATCAATCGTTAGGCCCAGAGATTGCAAGGCTTCGTAGCTTGCCGTGATGCGCGCTCCCATCGCGTCGAGGTACTCGCCAGCGCCCGTTGCTTCCGCCAGACCGCGCAGCCCGTATTCAAGGTCGAGGATTTTCCCCAAGACGAACATGAGGCGGCGGGTCTCGATGGGTGATTCCTTATTCTCCTCTTCGTCAGGCAGCGGCAGGAAGTTATGGCGTACTTCGCCCTGGGTCCATGCGACCAATTCGAACGCGCTGCCCGCCGGATGGCCGCCTGTATTTACCAATGCTTCGCGCGGTACCGTGTGACACTGGTAGCAATTCGACGCCAGGTTGTAAATATTGTAGGTGGGCCGCATGCCCTTCTCTTCCGACAATTTCAGCCGCTCCATCTTGTCGGGGTGGGTGTCGCCGTCGCCGTGAAGCTCCATCCAGTCTGCGGCTTCGCCGTGACAGCGCTGGCAGGAGATCCCCATGACAGTCGCGGGCCGACCGCCCGGCTCCTCGGCGGCCTGGGTGTAGTGACAGGTGACGCATTCCGCGTTGCGCCGGATCGTTCCGCTCATCCCGAGGGCTTCGATAATCGCGCCGCTTTCTTCCCGTTCGTGCATTTCCTCGAAGGTGAGGTTGTGCATGGACTCCGTCCACGCTTCGACGCTTCGCTCGTGACAGAGGCCACAGCTATCGGCTTCCTCTGCGACAATCTTGCTGGGGTCGTACTTCAGCACGGAGGGATCAGCTTCCGCCGCGCGGAGTGGGGC
>JAPYPO010000253.1 GCA_029937645.1 Candidatus Hydrogenedentota bacterium | reverse complement strand
TCCTAAGGCCATCGTTGAACTGTGGCCGGATTTCACGGTCATAGAGGACCTGGCCTCTCTGACGGACAGTTCCATTACCATTACCTATGCTGACGCAGAAGCGCCGCTTCTGGAAGTCATGCTGACATACGCCTGGACTACACCGGCGGGCCGCCGAGCGACCTATGTGACCGGCACCATGCTCGCGGGGAAATAGAGATGAGGGGCGCGCACACAATGAAAGACGATGGATTCACACTGATCGAACTTATTGTGTCGATGGCGATACTTGCTATCCTGTCACTAATGTTGATTGTTCCGATCCGAATGTCCATGACGGCTTCCTCAATTACGCTTTCCAAGGATCGCTCCCTGTCAGGCGTTCGAGACGTATTGCGCGTGATACGCCGTGAGTTGGAAATGGGGAGTGCGGGCGGCCCAAGCGCCCCAATCGGCGTTGTTGAGGCTAAGGTCAGGCAGGATGGCAAGACCGTTGCGGCGGGCGAGCCAGGCAATGAAATCACGTTCCAGATTCCGCTTAGCATGGATCCGGAAGACGCGACCGGCTGGTCGCTTCCCATTACCTATCGATTGTTGAACGAAGACGTGAATGGCAACGGTTTATTGGACAGCGAAGAAGATGTCGACGGGGACGGTGCACTAACGCGCCGGGTATTGCGGCTGCAAGATATCGATGGAGACGACGAGACTATAGATTTTCAGGTTCTCGGCGGAACGAATAGTGTCGCATCCCTGACTTTTTCGCTCAACGCAGACAAGGACATCGTCACCGTGGTGATCGCGTCGACAGCGGCGATCGGAGGGACAATCTACGAGGAAGACGGCGACCGGAAGACGCTCCAAACGGGCGCCCAGATCACCACTCAAATTTATCTCTTGAACTAAGGGACAACCCAAGAATTACCTGGCTACACCGGATTCGCATTGACGGACAGTTTTTACGAGTGGAATCAATTGTTCGGTTCGCTCAAATGGGAGGGTATAGCCAGGGATATTACTTGGAATGTACATTTGACCCGCGGAGGTTTTCCGCCGGTCGATGAAAGGAGACGGACTCATGGAAAAATCTAAACGAGACGAGGGTATGGCGCTTATCGCCGTGATGGCGGTGATTATTATCCTAGTCGGGGCGGCATCGCTGGTTCTGCAACTCTCCGCAACTGCATCAAGAAGTACCAGTTTCGCCGTCACGGATCTCCAGCTTCATGAGGCTGGCAAATCCGGTGTCGACGCAACCGTGGATTATCTTTGGTCTGGTTACCTTGATTCTCAAGATGAGGGCAAACCCGGAACAGTGACCACCTATTTCGAGTACGTCGACGGTATCGTTCCAAACGACGGGAGCAAGGTTGATCTGCTGTCAAGAATCAGCACGAGCAAAGACCTGGCTATTCCCGGTGGTGCAACGGTTACGGCGGTAACTGCTAGCCGAACCGACGACGCCGCTGCGGCGTACTTCGAGATTACTGTGGTCGCCTCCTTGGGCGATGTCGAACGCACCTCACGCCAATCCGTACGCATAGGCGGCGCTCTGGTAAACGCGCCTGAATTCGCGTTGCTCGCCAACAACATAAATTGCATTCTCTGCCATGCGAACATCTCTTCGGGCGAACGCCTAAACAACACAGAATCTGACAACTTCAATAGCTTTGACCGCGTAAAGATGGGCTCGCTTGAGACACTGATGATATCAACATTGTATCTCGGAGGAGGCGATTTCACCTCCCATGGAAATTTCGATGGCACGGTCTACACGCGTGGAGACGTAGTCGATTTTGACGGCTCACCCATAGACGAAGCTGGCGTCGCCGCTTCGCATCTAACCTCTAGCACACTAAACGATGACGGCACGATCTTGCAGGACGCCAGCGGCAATACCACAAACGCATCGCCTGCCATCGCCGGTCTTGACGCGGACGGCCTACCGATTCCAGGAGGAAACATGTACCTGGACTACCCCGCCGATGAAGCGGAAATGACGGACGGCATTCTGCCGACGGAATTCCCAAGTCCCTTCTCGGACGAAGACGGTGATAAGATTCTGAGTGACGCCGAATTTCAGCCCTTCTTGGACGATGCCGACGGCAATATCAGTGGCGGGGTCGTGTATGGAGTAAGCGAAGGCAGTACCTACGGCGACGTATCGTTGCCGACCTCATCGAACGGTGCGGCTGCGGCGCTTTCAGGGGGAGGAACCTACGACGGCAACGTAATCCTCGTGGGGACAGACGCAGCGCCCATCGAAATCGACGGCACCGTCGTAATCGACGGGGACCTCGTCATTCAGGGCAAGGTGAAGGGCCTCGGTGAACTCATGGTGCGGGGTAACATATACGTGACGGGCGACGTCACCTACGCCGATGACACATCGTATGGCGTTGCCTCAGACGGTACGATCAACGGCCTCGCGGTCAAGGCGGGCGGCAATATCCTCATGGGTGACTACCAGACGCGCTCGGGGATAGAGAATCCGGCGAATCGGAACTCCTTCATGAAGGCCGGACATATTCAAGTACGCGAGGCGGATCCGGGTCATACGGACAACAAAGGGGTCCCCGACGGCTATTTCAATCCGAAGGCTGTGGACACTGGGGCCTGGGCCACCGGCGCAGACGAACACTGGATGTCCTTTACATCGGTTGAGCTCGCGATGTTTAACAGTATGGAAATCGATAAGGCGCTCGCCGACTCATCCTACACGCCCCGTTTGTATCAGTTAAACGACGACAATGACTTTCCGGATAAGCCGTTCGCGGTCGAATGGCTCGGCGGCAATATAACGAGCAAGCGCTATAACAACGGCGATTTCGCCATCGTGGACAAGAGCATTATGGATAGGGCAGTCGTCCAGACGATGGAACCCAAAGACAATTGGATTTCGAACGATACGCTGCGTCAAATCTGGTACGAAGACGAAATGTCCCGATCCCCGGGCGACAAATTCACCTTTGATGGGTTGCTCTACACGAACAACGCCATTTTCGGTATCGTGCGCAACGAGTTGTTCCATGGCTCGAACACGCACGGTCAATTTGAACTCCGCGGAGCACTCCTGGCCCCCGATGTTGGTATGTTGGTGCCGGGGAGGAATTTCAGCGTTCCGAAGGCTGGTTTCGATTTGATTTACGACCGGCGCGTCCAGCAGTTTGTGCGCATTCCGAACAGTTCGATCGTAGATGTGGACCGGTTGATCTTTCGAAACGTGTAATAATCGAGCCAGAATCATCATACCGTAAGGAGGACCTCATTATGAGATCATCGAAGTTATGGAGGGCAGCTCGAGTTGCCACTGGAGTAGGGTTGCTGATCTGTTGGGGCGGTCTTGCGAACTCGAACGCGCAAATACTGGGCGATGAAGGGGAAGGCATCGGGTTGCAGGGTGAAGGCCTGGGAGGAATCTCGACGCGCGAACGGCGCGACGTGATGCGAACAATGCGCATGCTCCGATCCGGCGACGAAGATATCAGGCGCGCGGGCGGCGAACGTTTGAACGGCCTCGCGCAGGAAATCGACCTTGTACGATACTTGGAAGCGCTGATTCCGAATACCTACAATCCAAGGCAAATTCAAGAAACGTTTCAGTTGATGTGGTCACATGACAGTCGACGCGCGACCGCGCTTGCCCTGAAACTCGTTACGACGCCACCAGCGGTTCATCGCGCTGAAGCGCTTCGCATACTTGCCAAGAGCGGCTCGCCCAAATATGCGGAATATCTGACACGAGGGCTCGTCGATGTGGATTTTGACGTCAGTCTTGCGGCCGTTCGCGGGCTTCGCACGGTCAAGAGCCCAGAATCCACCCCGATTCTCATCGCCAAATTCGACAGCTTCGTACGCGGCTACCGAACAACTTGGTCCCAGGCCCTTTGCAACGCGTGGAATGTTCCGGCAGACACAGAAGGATCGAACACGCTTGAGTTTTGGGAGTCGCATTGGGAGAAAAATGCGCGTACGGTCCGCCGAGCGTACAGTCCGAAGAGCCTAAAACCCTTGAGTAAAGAGAATCTCAACATAGAAGATCTGATATCCCTCTAAGTGCGAATCAAATGCGGATCAGCGCACCCGCTCTTCCCAGCCTGCGTCGCACGGATCATTCGTCATCGTTTGACTTGCCATTCGGCCAAGAACAGTTTCGCAACTGGAGGCGAGGGTCCAGAACCGAATCTCGTGACGACATGATTTTACTATTCGACATGTTTAGGAATGATTTCGGCACTACCGACACCGACTTTGAGGGCGACGGGATTGATGACGAATACACGCTGAAACTGCTCGATGTCGCGCGCAGCCGCGATCACGCGGACGAATTGCGGATAGCGACGTTGACCGCATTCGATATCAACCGGATGAATCTGGAGGCGGAAACCGATTTCGATTCCTTAGCGGCCCGTGGTAAAAGCCCCCATTCTGTCTTGGGGAGGCTGCAAGGCTTCGGGGAATCGGATCCGGACGGGTGCATCCATCGGGACGTCGGGATGCCGATCGTTGTGGCTGGGGATTGCAGAAGGCCTGTGATCGCGCGAATCGCACGTTGCGAGGCGGCGGCGAACTCTTTGCTTCCGGTTTTTATGGTATCGCGCAGCCTCCGGAGTGTTCCGGCTCCGATGGCTTGGCGGAAGATGAGGCTCAGGTTGAAGGCCCCGACGTGGATGAGCAGCCGCTTGAGTATGTTTTCGTGTTCGCGCAGGTGGGTTCGCCGCATGGCGCCGGTATCGTAGCAGTGGGCGAAGCTGCGCTCGATAATTTCGCCGCGCCATTTTCGGTGGGCGATGCCTTTCTTGCTTCTGATGCGTTGGCGATTTTTGTATACGGCCTTTTGCTCAGCCGCTTCGTCTTTCCACTTTCGCCGACCGCGATCCGGTTTGCTGATACAGGTGGTCAGACCGTGGTCTTCGTGCAGCGCGCGTAGCGTGTCGTTGGAGTGGTAGCCTTTGTCGGCCACGATTTCGCGAAGGGGCATGAGGCGGTTTCGCCGCTTGCGTTCTTCGGCGACGCTGCGGATGGTGTCCTTGGCGTGGTCGAGCATTTCGTGAATGGTTGTCGTGTCGCCCCGGTCCGCCAATCGTCGAAGATGTCCTCCACCATCACGGTCAATCCCACTAAGAGAAAGATACTACAACATGCGGACAATGACAGTGCGTATCTTCGTGCCGTCGAGCAGGCGACAAAGTGGCGATTGAAGTCGAAGTACCTACCCGGCAGCGAAACCATAGAAGATAACCAGAAAATTACGGCAGGAGACGACCTGCCCGAGTTCTACCACATACACGGCTTCAGAGATACGACTATCGATGTCGGTCTAACACGAAGCTTTACCCGAAAATTGGCTAAAAAGGGCATCAAATTCATCTACCGCGAAATGGCAAACGGGAACCACGGTAATATTTTTAACGGTGATCCGGGATATTACGAGAACCATGTAGATGGCATGGCATCAATGCATGCTACACGCAACGAAAACTTTCCTCTAAGCGAAGCTGACCAGTTAACACTCGCGACACTTAAAGGCCACGCGGATAATAACACTCTGTGGTTCAGCGAAAGCTATACAGAACCCCTTATTTTGGAAGCTGGCCGCATTGGTGGTAGAGAAGCAGGTGAGGCACTCATTCTTGCGTTAGGCAATACTTTAGACTCTGGTGTTCGGTATCTCGCCGCCCGTGAAGCCAAAACGACAAAATTTGGCCCTGCCTTCACCGCAAAACTTGGCGAACTCATTTACGACACTTTTCCGCTTGTTAGTACCGAGGCTATTCAGGCCCTCGGTCACTATGCAAAGTGGCGCCAATCCGATGCCCAGACAATACTGATCAATGCAGCGCTCGATACAGAACTCGCCCAGGATATCAGGCTGCAAGTCATCGATGCACTTGGAGGGGTCTTTAATCTTATAAGACATGGAAACATGCATGACGACAAGGTGATAGTTGAGACACTGGTCAATCTTCTAAGTGATTCAGATCCAGTGATTACTACAAAAGCGCATGATTTTCTCGTAACAACAACTTGGGATCAATCAGGATGGATCGACCCCGGCACAGGTGGTGCTTGGGCCAACTTTGGACTAGCCGCCACTGCCGAGGAGGTCGCAGCAGCGATCGCAGCTTGGAATTATTGGTTAGGCATAGCCACAGCTCCGCTGCTTGACAAAGATTCATTAATCCCGGATTTCCCATTTGGAAGAGTCATCTTGAGATCCGCCGGCATC